>JAIXVH010000410.1 GCA_027483125.1 Acetobacteraceae bacterium
CCGTTCTTCGGCTTCATCCCCTGGCTGTTCCTGTTCCTGGTCCCCGCGCTGACCATGCGGCTATGGGCCGAGGAACGGCGCCTGGGCACCATCGAATTGCTGCTGACATTGCCGATCGCGCAATGGCGCGCGGTGGTGGGGAAGTTCCTCGCGGCCTGGGCGTTTTGCGGCATCGCGCTGGCGTTGACATTTCCGCTGTGGCTCACGGTCTGGTGGCTCGGTGAGCCGGATCACGGTGTGATTTTGGCGGGCTACCTGGGCTGCATGATGGTCGCCGGCGCCTATCTGGCGCTGGGTGCCGCGGTTTCGGCGGCGACCAAGAACCAGGTCATCGCCTTCGTGATCGCGGTGGCCGCCTGCTTCGTGTTCAGCGCGGCAGGCTCACCGGTCGTCACGGAATTCCTCTCGGCCAATATCCCCATGCTGGCCGATGTCGCCCGCGCGCTGTCGGTCTCGGACCGCGTGAACGGCTTCACCCGCGGTGTCATCAGCGCGCGCGATGTGGTGTTCTTCGCCAGCTTCATCGGCTTCTGGCTGTTCGTGAACACCGTCGTGCTCGACTTGCGGAAGGCGGACTGAACCATGGCCGAAGCCCGTATCGCCCCGCGCCGTTCCCTGCTCTCCGCCGCTGCCATCGCGGTGGCGCTCCTGCTCGTGCTCGGCATCAACATGCTGGCGGACCGCTTCCTCGCCTCGGCGCGTGTGGACCTGACGCAGGAGCGGCTCTTCACCCTCTCGCCCGGCACGCGCAGCGTGCTCGCCGGCCTGCAGGACCCGGTGACCTTGCGCCTGTTCTACTCACGCCGCCTGGGGGCCGAGATCCCCGCCTTTGGCGGCTATGCCGAGCGTGTGCGCGACATGCTGCGCGAATATGTCGCGGCCTCCGGCGGCAAGCTGCGCCTGGAAATCCGCGACCCCGAACCCTTCTCCGACACCGAGGACCGCGCCATCGCGCTCGGCCTGCAAGCCATCCCGCTCGACCAATCGGGCGAGCAGGTCTTCTTCGGCCTCGCCGCCAGCAACCAGGCCGATGACGAGCGCAACATCCCCTTCTTCCAGCCCGAGCGCGAGCGCTTCCTGGAGATGGACCTGACGCGCATCATCTACGAACTCTCGAACCCGCGCCGCCCGGTGTTGGGCGTGCTCTCGCCGCTGCCGCTGAATGGCGATCCGCGCGCGATGCTGATGCGCCAGCCGCAGCTCGCACAGCCACAGGTGGTGATGAACCAGCTGCGCCAGGTGTTCACCGTGCGCGACATCGCGATGGACGCGCTGGTCATCGAGCCCGATGTGCAGCTGCTGCTGGTGGCGCATCCGCAGGGGCTGTCGGATGCCACGCTCTACGCCATCGACCAGTTCGTCATGCGCGGTGGCCGCCTGATCGCCATGGTCGATCCGCACAGCGAAATGCAGGCCGCGCGCCCCGCCCCCGGCGGCCGCCCGCCCGCGGACACCGCCTCCAACCTCGACCGCCTGCTGAACGCATGGGGAATCGAAACCCCGCGCGAGCACATCGTCGCCGATCTGCGCGGCGCCTGGCGCGTGCGTGCCGGCCCCAATGATCGCGTGCAGGCGGTGGATTATGTCGCCTGGTTCGCATTGCAGAATGACAGCCTGAACCGCAACGAGGTCACGGTTGCCGCACTCGACCAGATCAGCGTCGCATCGGCCGGCGAAATCCGCCTGCGTCCGGGCACGCGGCTGGAATTCACGCCCTTCCTCACCTCCTCCGCGCAGTCGATGTTGCTGGAGGTGGCGCGCGTGCGCAGCGACCCGCAACCGGCGCGAATCCTGGGCGATTTCCGCGCCGATGGGCAGCGCCGCGCCATCGCCGCGCGCTTCCGCGGCACGCTCGGCACCGCCTTCCCCGATGGCCCGCCCGCGCCACCCGAAGGCGTCGAACGCCCGGCCGATTTCCCCGCGCATCGCTCCGCCACGGAAGCGCCCGCCAGCTTCGTCGTCATCGCCGATACCGACATGCTGGAAGACCGTTTCTGGGTCCGCGTGCAGGATTTCTTCGGCCAGCAGGTGGCGCAGCCCTTCGCCGGCAATGGCAGCCTGATCGTGAACATCGCCGACAACCTGGCGGGTTCGGACGCCATGATCAGCCTGCGCTCGCGCGGCGAATCGCAACGCCCCTTCGAGCGCGTGGACGCCATCCGCCGCACCGCCGATGCGCAGTATCGCCAGACCGAGCGCGGCTTGCAGGAACGGCTGCAAGGCACCGAACGACGCCTGCGCGAACTGCGCCAGGGCACGCCCGTGCAGCCCGGCGAGCGCAACCAGAACCAGGTCATGATCACCCCCGAGCAGCGCGCCGAAATCGACCGCGCGCGCGAGGAAATCGCCGCCACCCGCCGCCAGCTCCGTGCCGTGCAGCTGGAACTGCGCCGCGACATCGAGGCGCTGGAAACCACGCTGCGCATCCTGAACATCGTGGTGGTGCCGTTGCTGGTCACGCTGCTGGCGATCGGGCTTGCGGTGTTGCGGGTGCGACAGCGCCGGGCGGCACGCGCATGAACCGGCGCCTTCTGCTGGCCGGCGGCGCGGCCGCCGCTGTCACCAGCATCACCGCCGCGCTGTTGCTGGGCCCGGATGATCCGCCACCCGGCGCGGGGCCAGCGGGGCTGATGTTCCCCGGTCTCGCCACGCGACTGGGCGATGCGCAGGAACTGCGCATCCGCAGCCATGACGGGCAGCTGGTGCTGCGCAGCACGCCTGTGGGCTGGGTGCTGCCGGAGCGCGACAACTTCCCCATCCGCGAAGCGCGGCTGCGGGAATTGCTGACGGGCTTCAGCGAACTGCGCCTGGTCGAACCCCGCGCCACCGATGCCGAAGGCTGGGCGCGCCTGGGCGTGGACGACCCCGACACCGCCGGCAGCACCGCGCTGCTGATCCGCCTGACCGACACGCAGGGCCGCGCCATCATGGAGGTCATCACCGGCCGCCGTCGCGTGCGCACCCAGGGCAACGTGCCGGAAACCGTCTTCGTGCGCCGCCCCAATGAAAGCCAGGCCTGGCTCGCGGAGGGCCGCGTCGCCGCGGATGCCGACCCGGCCGGCTGGATGGACCGCGACATCAGCAGCATCGCGCCCGATCGCGTACAGCGCGTGACCGTGCGCCGCGCCGGCGAAGCGCCCATCGTGGTCGGCCGCGCCGCACCCGGACAACCCTTGCTGGTCACCTCTCCGCCCGATCCACCGCAGATGGATAATGCCGCGCTCGAGGACATCGCGCGCGCCTTCGAACACCTGACCCTGATGGACGCACTGCCCGCCGACCGCGTGCCCGGCAGTGCGCTGGGTGAGGCGCGGTTCGAGCTGGATCAGGGCCTGTCCATCACCGTCTGGTCGAACCGGATGGAGCAGTTCCTCTGGGTGCGCATGCAGGCCGAAGGCGGCGCGGAAGCGGCCGCGTTGAACGCGCGCTGGCGCCCCTGGGCCTATCAGGTGGGCGTGTGGAAGGAACGCGCCTTCCTGCCCCGCCTGGAGGAATTGACCGGTGCCCGATAGGGAATTCCCGACCCGCCCCTGGGTCGGCATCGGCGCGGTGATTTTCCGGGGTGATCGCGTGCTGCTGGCGCGGCGCGGCAAGCCGCCGCGGCTGGGCGCCTGGTCGCTGCCCGGTGGCGCGCAGCATGTGGGCGAAGGCGCCATCGAATGCGCGCGGCGCGAATTGCTGGAGGAGACCGGCATCACCGCCGGCCCGCTGATCCTGGCCGATGTGATCGACGCGGTGAATCGCGATGCCGATGGCCGCGTGCGCTACCACTACACCATCATCGACTATTGCGGGCATTGGGCCGCCGGTGAGGCGCGGCCAGGCGATGATGTCGCCGAAATCGCCTGGGCCGCGCCCGATGAACTCGCCGCCTATGCACTGACGCGAGAGGCGCTGGCCGTCATCGAAAAGTCCCGCCAATTGTTGGCTTGAAACCCGGCGGCGCGGCAAGCACACTGCCGCGAACAAGCCCGGAGGCCCCCGATGTTCCCACGCCGCGCCATGCTGGCCGCGCCCGCCTTGCTGGCCATGCCCGCGCAAGCACAACAGATCGCAGGCGGCCGGCCGATCAGGCTTGTGGTGCCCTTCCCGCCCGGCGGCGCGGTGGACCTGCTGGGACGCATCCTGGCGGAACGCATGCAGGCGGTGCTCGGCCAGAATGTCGTGGTGGAAAACCGCGGCGGCGCAGGCGGGCTGATCGGCGCGGATGCAGTCGCCAAGGGCGACAAGGATGGCAGCATCATCGGCCTGATCGGCGTGACCACGCTGGCGGCTTTCCCCTTCATGACGGCGCGCATGCCCTTCGACCCGGTGCGCGACATGGCCCCCGTCACGCAGATCACCGATGGCGCCTTGCTCTGCGTGGTGAATGCGGAAGCGGCACGGCGCCATGGCTGGACCGATTTCCGCACGATGATCCAGTGGTCGCGCGCCAACCCCGAACGGGTGCGCATGGGCTCCAGCGGCACCGGCACCTCGAGCCACATCAATATCGAAGCCATCAACCGCGCGGCCAACGCCAATATCCTGCACGTGCCCTATCGCGGCGGCGGGCCTGCCATCAATGACCTGGTGGCCGGCAATATCGAGATGATGTTCGACGTGATGCCGGCGCTGATGCCGCATGTGGAAGCCGGGCGTTTCCTGGCCTTTGCGGTGTCATCCAACCGGCCGCTCGGCATCCTGCCGAACATCCCCGGAATGGGCGCCTTCGCCGATCTGGGCCTGGGGTCGCACAATGTCGTCACCTGGAACGCGATCATGGCGCCCTCTGGCGTGCCGGATGCGGCGATCGCGCGACTGCATGGCGCGATCCGGCAGATCGCGGCCGACCCGGCCTTCGTGCAGCGCCTGGCACCGCTGGGCTATGGCACCGTCACCAGCGAAACGCCGGCCGCGCTGGCCGCGCTGATCCAGGCGGAACGGCCGGTGTGGCAGCGCCTGGTGGAGGTCTCGGGCGCGCGGCTGGAATAGCGCGATCAGCGCGGGCTGGGTTGCTGCCTGACGCAATCCTGCGCGATCTGGTCGCGGCGGAACTGCCGGCCCAGCGAATCGATCTGCGTGCGCACGCCGTAGGAGCCGGTTTCGGTGCCCAGCCGCGCGTTGCGTTCATCTTCGCGCAGCAGCTGCCCGCGATCCTGCCGCGCGATCACGCGGTCGGCCTGTTCGCGGCAGGCAGCCGCGGTCGCGGCCTGGGAACGCTGTTCGGGCGAACGGGCCTCGGGCGGCGTGACGTTGCAGCCGGCAAGCGCCAGGAGCAGCAGGCAGGGGAGGAATCGCGACATGCCCTGATCATAAACGCCGCGGCCCGTGGCAGGATAGGCCCTTGCGTGTAACCCTTGCATTCATCTATCGCAGATCAGGTTCCAACGACCGGGAGGAAAATTCATGACCAACGCTTTCTCGCGCAGGCTGGCCGTGGCCGCGGGCCTTGCCACCGCCCTGTTTGCCGCACCCGCCATGGCGCAGACGCAGGTGACCGTGCTGCACGCCCTGCCCCTGAACAGCCATTACGGCGCCGGCGCGACCGCGCTGAAGGACACGCTGGAGCGCCTGACCAACAACCGCTTCCGCGTGAACATCCAGCGCAACGATAATGAGCGCGAAGGCGTCGAAAGCGTGCAGATCGGCACCGCCGAATGCGTGATCACCTCGACCGGCCCGGTCGGCAATTTCGTGCCCGCGGTGCGCAATGTGGACGTGCCCTTCCTGTTCCGCGACTACGCCCATGCCCGCGGCGTGCTGGATAGCGAGATCGGCCAGGGGCTGCTGAACCAGTTCAATGCCCGCGGGCTGGTTGGCGTGATCTGGCTGGAAAACGGCTTCCGCCACCTGACCAATTCGCGCCGCGAAGTGACGACGCCGGCCGATGTGCGCGGCATGAAGGTGCGCACCATGGAGAACCAGGTGCATATGCGCGCCTTCTCGACGCTGGGCGCACAGCCCACGCCGATGGCGTTTTCCGAACTGGTGCCGGCGCTGCAACAGGGCACGGTCGATGGCCAGGAAAACCCCATCCCGGTGATCGTGGCGAACAACCTGAACCAGGTGCAGCGCTACCTGACGCTGACGGCGCACGTCTATTCGCCGGGCGTGCTGATCTGCAACCCGGGCTTCATGGGCCGGCTGAACGCCGCTGACCGCACCGCCTTCATGCAGGCCGCACGCGCCGCACAGGCCGCCAACCGCGCGCGCGTCACCAGTGACGAGAACACCGGCGTGGAAGAA
>JAIXVH010000307.1 GCA_027483125.1 Acetobacteraceae bacterium
GCGGCATCGCCGAGGGTGCTGCGCCGGGTTCGGTGGTGATCGATTTCTCGACGATATCTGCGGCCTCCACACAAGGCTTCGCTCAGCGGCTGGCGGCGCAGGGTGTGACGCTGCTGGACAGCCCGGTCTCCGGCGGCCCGCAGGGCGCGATCGACGGCACGCTGACCTGCATGGTGGGCGGCGATGAAGCTGCGTTTGCCGCGACGCGCGCGGTCTTCGCCGCCGTGGGCAAGACCATCACGCGGCTGGGCGGGCCAGGTGCCGGCCAGGTGTGCAAGGCCGCGAACCAGCTGATGATCGCAGGCACCATGCATGCGGTGTTCGAGGCGCTGGTGATGGGCCGCAAAGCGGGGCTCGATCCGCGCGTGATGCGCGAGGCGCTGCTGGGTGGTTCTGCGCAATCGGCGGTGCTGGCCAATCACGCGCTGCGCTGGATGGATGGGCGCTTCACGCCGGGCTTCCGCGCGGAGCTGATGCTGAAGGATCTGCGCCTGGCGGCGGAGACGCTGGCGGGGCAGGGCGTCTATTCGCCGGTGGCGGCCGCCACGCGCGCCACCATGGAAGAGGTCTGCGCCGGCGACGATGCCAAGCGCGATGTGGTGGTGCTGGGCGAGACCATCGCGCGGCGTTCGGAGGGCTGAGCGATGGATCCACGCATGGACGCCGATATGCGCGCCTATACCGAGGCGCTGGCGCTGCGCGCGCAGCAATGGCCGGCGCTGGTGATCCCGGCCGACCCGCGCGGCGCGCCCTTCGATGAGCCGCGGCGCATCAATGACCTGCAATCCGCGCCGCTGAATGCGGGCGGGCCGGTGATGGCGTCCAGCCGCGAATTCTGGTGGTCGGTGCGCGGAAGGCGGCTATTGCTGCGCGAGCATCGGCCGCAGGGCACGCCGCGCGGCACGCTGGTCTATCTGCATGGCGGCGGCTGGGTCTGGGGCAGTATCGACAGCCATGACCGGCTGGCGCGCGAATATGCGGCCGCGGCCGGCTGCACGGTGCTGCTGGTGGATTATGCGCTGTCACCGGAAGTGATCTTCCCGCACGCGCTGCATGAATGCATGGATGTGCTGCGCCGCATCGAAGGCCCGGTGGTGGTGGGCGGTGACAGCGCGGGCGGGAATCTCGCCGCCGCGGTCGGCCTGATGGCGCGTGATTCCGGCGGGCCGAAGCTGGCCGGCCTGCTGCTGAACTACGGCGTCTTCGACCATGTGCTGACCACGCCGAGCTACCGTGAATTCGCCGATGGCTATGGGCTGACGCTGGCGAAAATGGACTTCTACTGGCGCGCCTATTGCCCGGACACGGCCGCGCGGATGAACCCGCTGGCCAGCCCGCTGCGCGCCGAACTGGCGGGGCTGCCGCCCTGCCAGATTCACGTGGCCGGTCTCGATGTGCTGGCGGCCGAGAATCACGCCATGGCGGCCAGGCTGCGTGCCGCGCAGGTGCCGGTGGAACTGCACGAATTCCCCGGCGTCACGCATGGCTTCCTGCGCGCCTGCGGCGATGTCGCGGCGGCGGATGCGAGCGTTGCGGCGGCCGGTGCCTGGTTGCGGCGGCATCTCGCAACTGCGTGATCATTTCTTGCTTGCCTGGCATGGTTGTTGCCCGTTTACTGAATCGGGCGAGTTGAACCCGCCCGATACAAAATAACACTCGGAGGGAACAGCCATGCGTTCGATCTCGCGTCGATCCCTGTTCGGCGCCTGCCTGGGCTGCGGCCTTGGCCATTCCGGCTTCCAGGCGACGCCGGTGCAGGCCCAAGGTCAGGCCTGGTCACCACCGCCCGCGGCGCAGCGCTGCCCCTCCCGCTGGGGCCCCAATGACCGGCGCGGCAGCATGAACCTGCTGACGCCCCAGCGCATGCGCGACGCAGCAGCCCTGATCCGCGAGGGCCGCAAGATCGAGATCGGCCATGTGCTGGGCATGGACATTCCCTTCTTCGGCACGCGCCGCTTCGATGTGCATCTCAAGCAGCAATTCATGAACCCGCAGGCCAACCGGCGCGGCTCGAATGAGGAGGTCATCATCTCCGAGATCGGCCAGGTGGGCACGCAGCTGGACGGTTTCCCGCACCAGACCATCGGCAACGAGACCTATAATTGCGTGGATGTGCCGAGCATCTCCTCGCGCAACGGCTTCACCCAGATGGGTATCGAGACGGTCGGCACCATCATGGCGCGCGGCGTGCTGATCGACATTGCCGGGCTGCGCGGCGTCGAGACGCTGCCCATCGACCACGAGATCACGCCCGAGGAAATCCAGGCTGCCCTCAACCGCCAGCGGGTCGAACTGCGCGAGGGCGATGCGATGATCATCAACACCGGGTGGGGCCGGCTCTGGGGGCGCGAGAATGCGCGCTACGTCTCGGGCTGCCCTGGTATTGGCGTCGCGGCCGCGGAATGGCTGATCGCGCGCAACCCGTTGCTGCTGGGCGCCGATAACTGGCCGGTGGAAGTGGCACCTTCGCGCACCATGCCCGATGCCTCGCTGCCGGTGCACCAGATCGCATTGGTGGTGCATGGCGTGCATCTGCTGGAGAACATGAACCTGGCGGAACTGGTGGCCGCGGGGCGCAGCGAGTTCTGCTTCGTGCTGCAGCCTTTGCGCATGCGCGGCTTCAGCGGCAGTACGGTGGCGCCGGCGGCGATGTTCTGATCGCCGCCGGGCCGGCGGGCCTTACCGCCCGCCGCCGCTCGCGCGGCGCTGCTGCTGTTGCCGCTGCGGCGGCCGGCCGCGTTGCGCTTGGCCATGTGGCCGCACACGCCCCGGTGCGGGGGCCGCGCGTTCCTTCGGCGCGTCGATGCTGTTGCGCATATCCTTGGTCGGGATCTCCTGGCGGATCAGTTTCTGCACATCCTTCAACTGGTCGCGCTCGTCATTGCTGCACAGCGCGATGGCGATGCCCGAGGCACCGGCGCGCGCGGTGCGGCCGATGCGGTGGACATAGGCTTCCGCCGTGTCGGGCATGTCGTGCTGGATGACATGCGTGACCGCCTCCACATCGATGCCGCGGGCGGCGATATCGGTCGCCACCAGCACCGGTGCGGTGCCGCGCTTGAAGGCGTCGAGTGCGCGCTCGCGCTGGCCTTGGCTCTTGTTGCCATGGATGGCGACGGCCGGAATGCCGGCCAGTTCCAGGTTGCGCACCACCTTGTCCGCGCCATGCTTGGTGCGGGTGAAGACCAGCGCGCGCTCCACGCCCGGCTGCTGCAACAGCACCGCGAGCAGGGTCCGCTTGCGGTCCTGTTCGATCAGGATGACGGATTGGTCCACGCGCTCGGCACGCGTGCCGACGGGCGTGACTTCCACGCGTTCGGGGTTGCGCAGAATCTCGCCGGACAGCTTCGACACTTCGGTCGGCATGGTGGCCGAGAAGAACATTGTCTGCCGTTCCTTCGGCAGGCGCGGCAGCAGGCGGCGCACGGCGGGCCAGAAGCCCTTGTCCAGCATCTGGTCGGCCTCATCGAGGACGAAGATCTGCACATGGTCCATGCGGGCATCGCCGGCATCGATATGGTCCTGCAGGCGGCCAGGCGTGGCCACCAGCACATCCACGCCCGCACCCAGCAGGCGACGCTGCGCGCCATGCGGGACGCCGCCGAAGACGACGCCAATGGAGAGACCCAGGTGACGGCCATAGGCCTTCAGGCTGTCGGCGATCTGGCTGGCCAGTTCGCGCGTGGGCGAAAGGATCAGCGCGCGGCAGCCGCCACGCGGCGGGCGGCCGGGGGTTGCGGCCAGGCGATGCAGCAGCGGCAGGCCGAAGGCGGCCGTCTTGCCGGTGCCGGTCTGGGCGATGCCCAGGATGTCGCGGCCGGCGAGTGCGGCCGGGATGGTGCGCAGCTGGATGGGCGTGGGTTCGGTATAACCCTCCTGCGAGAGAGCGCGCAGCAAAGGCTCGGACAGGCCGAGTTCAAGAAATGACATGAGAGGAACAAGCATCCGTATGGGCGGGCGCAATGCGCCGGCCGGTGATGCGGGGCGCCCGCGTGGCGGGGCGAACCGAAGGGTTGTCCAGGAGAGGCGTCCGGCAGGGCAAGGGGCGAACCCCGCGCCATTCACGCGGCCAGACGCGGCGGGGTTTCCCCCGACGACGAGGGGCATATGCGCGCATTGTTGTTGCGATGCAAGAGCAATTTCCGGAAGGCGGCGCTGCGCGCGGCATGGCACAAGCGGCGCATGACACGCTTCCGCTGCATGCCCATGGACCCCGCTTCCGCCAGTCGCTTCCGCGCGACCCGCATCGATGACCGTGGGGGGGCTGTGCATGTGCGCCCCGTGGATGGGCCGGGTTTTCCCTGCCGCGCCTGCCTGCGGCTGGGCGAGCCTGGTGAGACGATGCTGCTGGCCAGCTGGGATCTGCCCGCGCCGCTGGGGCCTTACTGGACGCCCTCACCAGTGTTCCTGCACGCGCATGACTGCGCGGCGCGCATCGAGGAGGACCGCCTGCCGCAGACGGTGACAGAGAATTCCATCATCTCGCTGCGGCACTACGACAAGGACGGGATGTGCCTCTACGACCTGGGCGTCGTGCTGAAGGGCGATGAGGCCGAAGGGCCATTGCGCGAGCGGCTCGCGGACCCGCGCGTGGCCTTCGTCAACATCCACACCGCGCGGCCGGGCTGCTGGCTGACGCGGGTGGAGCGCGCCTGAACGTCAGTCCCGCGCCCACATGCTGTTGCTGTGCGTCTGGTCGATGCGCCGATAGCCGCGCGCGGCGAAGGCGGCGAGGCAGCCGGGCGTGTTGGCATGAATGGCGCGGTCCAGCTCCACCACCATGCGGCGCGGCAGCAGCGAATCAGGCGCATCGGCGAAGAAGGGCAGCAGGGCCTGGTCCTCATGCCCCTCGATGTCGATCTTCAGTGCGGTGAGGCGGGTGATCCCGGCGTCGTGCAGAATGGCCAGGAGCGGTCGCATGGGGATGCCGCCCGCGCCTTCCGCCACCGCCACGCCGCCCATGTCGTTGGCCGAGAGGTCGAGCGCCATCTCCGCCTCGCGGTCGCCCACGGCGAGATGCATGGGGCGCAGCTGCGGCATGGATGACGCGGCGGCGTTGAAGGCGATTGCCTCGATCATCGCCGGGTTGGCGTCGATCGACAGCACCTGCCCCGTGGCACCCACGCGCAGCGCCATCGGCAGGGAATAGGTGCCGATGTTGCAGCCGATATCAACGAAGCAATCGCCCGGCGCCAGGCCATCGGCCAGGAAGGCGAGTTCGCGGATGTTGTAGCGCGCGTGCAGCAGCAGCGCGCGCGCCGGCGCGCTGTTGTCCAGCCGCAGCCGGTAGCGGCAGCCGCCGAGCTCCACATCGACGGGCCCGCCGATCAGCCTTGCCATCCGCCTACGGAACACGCCGCGGCCGAATACGCTGCGCCGCGCAAGCCCGATCAACAGGCGTTGCTTGGCATCAGGTGCGTGGGCGCCCCAGGCGGTGGTCATGCTGCGCGGATCCTGAAGAGGGTCTCGTCCTCTCCCATCGCGGCCAGCACCGCGTCAATCGGCGGCGAGAGCAGGCTGCCCACGATCGCCGCGCGCAGGGGCTGTGCGACATCCTTCAGCTTCGCGCCATCGGCCTCGGAGAAGGCGCGCAGCCTTGCGTCGATGGCCGGTTGCGACCAGTCGCCGCCGGCGAGCGCATCGGCCAGGCGGGAGAGGCGCGCGCGCGCTTCGTCGGTCAGCGTGGCGCGCGCCTTGTCATCCGGCGCGGGGGCGCCGTGGCCCAGCGCGAATCGCAGCCCCTCGGCCAGTTCCACCAGCGTCCTGGCGCGATCGCGCGCGGGGCCGATCAGCACCGCGAGCCGCGCGCGCGCGGTGGCATCGGCGCCAAGCCGCGCGCAGGCATCGTCCAGCAGGCGCGCGGGATCGGCCTCACGCATATAGACGCCGTTGATGTGCAGGAGCTTCGCGTAATCCATGCGCGAGGCGCCGCGGCCGACATCGGCGATGTCAAAGATCTCCTGCGCGCGAGCGCGGGGGATGATCTCCTCATCGCCATGGCCCCAGCCCAGGCGCAGCAGCGCGTTCAGCGCCGCTTCGGGCAGAATGCCCTGGTCCCGCCATTCCAGCACGCCGACCGCACCGTGCCGCTTGGACAGCTTGGCGCCATCCGCGCCATGGATCAGCGGCACATGCGCGAAGTGGGGCCGCTGCCAGCCCATCGCGTCATAGACCATGCACTGGCGGAAGGTGTTGGTCAGATGGTCATCGCCGCGGATCACATGGGTGATCGCCATGTCATGGTCGTCCACCACCACCGCATGCAGATAGGTGGGCGTGCCGTCGGAGCGCAGGATGATCATGTCATCCAGCTCCTCGCAGGGCACTTCGACGCGGCCTTGCACCAGGTCTTCGACGACCATGCTGCCCTCGCGCGGGGCCTTGATGCGGATGGCGAAGTTCTGGCCGGCCTGCGCGGCGCCAGGTTCGCGGTCGCGCCAGAAGCCGTTGTATCGGGGCGGGCGCTTCTCGGCCATCGCGGCGGCGCGCATGGCGTCGAGTTCGGCGGGCGATTCATAGGCGCGGTAGGCCTGGCCCGTTGCCAGCAATGCATGCGCGACTTCGGCGTGGCGCGCCTCGCGCGTGGATTGCAGCACGGGTGGTTCGTCGGGCGAGAGGCCAAGCCAGGCCAGGCTTTCGAGAATCTGCTCCACCGCAGCCTGGGTGCTGCGGGATTTGTCGGTGTCCTCGATGCGCAGCAGGTACTGCCCGCCGCGGGCATGGGCGTAGAGCGCGTTGAGATAGGCGGTGCGCGCGCCGCCGACATGCAGGAAGCCGGTGGGCGAGGGTGCGAAGCGGGTGCGGATGGTCATGGTGGCCGCATATCGGCCGGGCGGGGCGCGGCGTCCAGCCTTGGGGAAAAAAGATGGGGACGACGGCCGGTTTCGGGGGGAGAGATGAGGAGGATTGGCCGCCGCCCCCATGAGTTGGGCCGGCATCTAGGCGCCGGCCGTTCCGGGAGAGACGACGCCGAGGAAGGCCACGGCGTCAAAGCTGTTCTACCGCCCCGCGCGTGAATCGGCCGTAAACACGCGCGGCGAATTTTCAGTCGGCCAGCCAGCTTGCCAGGTTTTGCCGGACGAAGGCGTCGTCGGTCAGTTCCGGGTAGCGCGCGCTGGCGGCGGAGATCAGTTCCGCCTGGCCGGGCGAAAGACCCTCGTCAGGGTCGAGGCACCAGATGCCCTCCAGCAGGCCCTGGCGGCGCAGCACCTCATGGCAGCCGGCGATGCAGCCATGGAAATTGTGCGCGACATCGAAGATGGCGGCGTTCATCTCGGTCACCTGCGCGTCCAGCGCCATGATGGAAGCGGGCAGGTCGGGCCGTGTCGCCTCGTGCAGCACGCGCACCGCCGCCTGGGTCCAGACCGACCAATGGCCGAGCAGCCCGCCCACGATGCGCATGGCCGGCCCGCCGCCCAGTGCGAAGGGCGTCACCAGATCGCCCACGATATGGTCGTCATTGCCGGTGTAGAGCGCCACGCGCCCGCCCGCCTCCATCGCGCCGCGCACCACATCCAGCGTGGCATAGCGGTTGAAGGGCGCGATCTTCACCGCGACCACATTCTCGATCGCGCAGAAGCGCCGCCAGAAGGCCGCGGACAAGGCGACCCCACCCACCGCCGGTTGCAGGTAGAAGCCGAAGACCGGCATTTCCGCGGCGACCGCGCGGCAATGCGCGATGATCTCGTCCTCAGACGCGCCTTTCCAGGCAGCCAGTGAGAGCAGCACGCAATGATAGCCCAAGGCCCGGGCGATGCGCGCCTCGCGCACCGCCTGTTCGGTGCGGCCGATGACACCTGCGACCAGCAGGGCATTCGTGCCTTCGGCAACCTGCGCTGCGATGCGCAGCACCGGCTCGTACAGCCCCACATCGCGGATCGCGAATTGCGTGGTGTGCACGCCGACCGCCAGCCCGCCGGAACCCGCGGCCAGGTAGTAGCGCGACAGCGCGCGTTGCCGGCGCGCATCCAGCTTGCGGTCCGCGTTCAGCGCCAGCGGATGCGCGGGAATCGCCAGGCCCTGGTGCAGCCGCGCATGCAGCCCGGCCGGCCAATCCTGCCATGTCAGGCCCATCAGAATCTCCCGTCGCGCACTTCGAATTTCGTGGGCTTGCCGAGCGCGCGGCCGCCCTGCGCGACCCAGGCCGAAACCCAGTCGATCATCCGCGCCAGCGGCACCGTGGGGTAGCCGAATTCGGCGAAGGCGCGCGCTGCATTGGAGAGCAGCGCATTGGGCGCTTCCTCGCCGGCGAAGGTGACGTCGCGGCCCATTCGGCGCGCGAATTGCGTGGCGAGCCAACGGATCGACACCGTCTCCGGCCCGGTCACGTTCAGGATGGGGCAGGTGCTATCCGCACGCGCCAGCGCGCGCAGCGTCCAGGCATTGGCATCGCCCTGCCAGATCACGTTCGCATGGCCCATGGAAAGCGGCACCGGCAAGCCGTTCCACACCTTGGTCGCGACGTCGTGCAGCACGCCGTAGCGCAGGTCGATCGCGTAGTTCAGCCGGATGCCGAAGGCGCGCGCGCCGCTGTGTTGGAAGACACGCTCGCGCCCCAGGCAGCTGGCGGCGTAGTCGCCGATCGGCGCGGGGGGCGTGTCCTCATCGGGTGCGGGGCCGTTGACAGGCTGCATGGGCAGCACATTGCCGGTGGAGAAGAACACGATGCGGCTGGCGGCATAGCGCGCGGCGACACGGGCGGGCAGCAGCACATTCATCGCCCAGGTCAGGGCTTCATTGCCGGTGCTGCCGAATTTGCGCGCGGCCATGAACACCACATTCGGCGCATCGGGCAGCGAGGCCAGGTCGTCCATCAGATCGGCGGTGAGGCACTCGATGCCCCAGGATTCCATCCGCGCGCGGAGTTCCGGCTCGGACCAGCGCGCCACCGCGATCACGCGCCGCGCGGGGTCGGCGCGCTTGGCCATGCGGCACAGGGTCGGTCCCATCTTGCCCGCGGCACCGAGGACCAGGATGTCGCCCGGCACGCGCGCCAGATCGGCGATCAGCGCCGGATCGGGGCGCGTCATCACCTCCTCCAGCATGGCTTCGTCGGTGATGATCATGGCCAGTTCGCTTTCGGCATGGCCTCCATCGTGGCGAAGTCGGGTTCGATGGTGGCGCCCAGGCCCGGCACGTCGATGCTGTCGAGTTCCAGCATGCCCTCGCGGATCGCCAGCCGCGGGCCGCGCGATGTGTCGGCGTAGAGCGTCGGATGGGCGGCGAGGAAACGCGCAGCTTCGGCGCGCGGGCGCCCCGAAAAACCATCGACGAAATGGTGCCCGTTGCGTTCCACATGCGGCAGGCCGAGCAGCGCCACCAACGCCAGATCCTGCTGCACACACACGCCTGCCAGCGTGGTCAGATCCTCGGCCGACATGAAGTAGCGTTCGCGGCCTTCCTCGGCGTTCCACATGCGGCAGCGCGCCAGGTTGATGATGCTGCGCCAGACGCCCTTGCACGCCTTGGAGGACACGCCGGCATAACCCAGCCTGCGCCCGGTCACGAAGGCATCCAGCGGCCCGTCGCTCTCATCGATGATCACCGGCCGCGCGGCGGCGAGTGCTGCCATGCCCGTCTCCAGCGCGCGCGCGCTTCACCGGCTGTTCGATATAGATGATGGAGGCGCAGAGCTTCTTCAGCCGCGTATCCGCCTCCATCGCGCGCCACAGC
>JAIXVH010000071.1 GCA_027483125.1 Acetobacteraceae bacterium
ACGATGCGCCGGCTGCTCGCCTGCGGCATCCAGGTCGCGGCCGAGGACAGCAATTTCTACGAAGGCCTGGCGCCGGATTTTTATGTCGTGATCTCGGACCCGCTGCCCTCGCGTGAGGCGGCGGAAGCGCAGCTGGCGCGCGCGCGGCAAGGCGGCGTGGATGGCCAGACACGCATGGTGCGGCGGCGCATCGCCGCGCATTAGAACGCGATCCGCTCTGACGGCAACGGCAGAGCGGTGAATGGCTCTCTCAGCAAGGCTGGACGGTGATTCCGTGAAGCGGAATCACCGTCTAGAGCAGCTTATGTCCGATCGGATCGGGCTCTTGCTCACCCGCCCATCGCCTGCCGCGCGAAGGCGCGCTTGAGCGGCCCGATGCGGTCCACCGCCGCAATGCCCAGGCGGCGCGCCGCGCGCAGCACGGGGTTGCGGTTGCCGAACAGGCGCTCGATGCCGTGGGTCGCACCCAGCATCAGCATCGCCGCCGGCCGCCGTTCGGCCTGGTAGGCGCGCAGCAGTTCGGGCCCGCCAGGGTCATGGCCATTGGTCACTGCCTCCTCGATCAGCCGCGCCAGGGCGTCCACATCCTGAAAGCCCAGATTCAGCCCCTGCCCGGCGATGGGGTGGATGCCATGCGCAGCATCGCCGACCAGCGCCAGGCGCGTATCGGTGTAGCGCTCGGCATGCATGGCGCTCAGCGGATAGGACCAGCGCCGGCCGATCACCCGCACCCGGCCCAGCGCATCACCCAGGCGGCGGGCGAGTTCGCGCGAGAAGGCGTCGTCATCCAGCGCCAGCATGCGGCTTGCGATCGCCGTCTTATCCGACCACACGAAGGATGAGGCATGCGCGAAGGGCGCGCCCGCAGGCGCCGCGGCCAGTGGCAGCTGCGCGAAGGGGCCATTGGGCAGGAACTGCTCCAGCGCGCAGTTGCCGTGCGGATTCTCATGCGCGAAGGCACCGACCATGCCGACCTGCCGGTAGTCCAGCCCAGTGATGCGGATGCCCGCGAGCCCGCGGATCGGGCTGCGCCGACCTTCCGCGCCGACCAGCAGACGGGCGCGAATGCGCGTGCCGTTGTCGAGCGCGATGTCCACGCCCTCCGGTCCGCGGCCCAGCACCTCCGCGCGTGCCGGCGCGAAGACGGACAGCGCGGGCAAATGCGGCAGCCGGGCATTCAGCCCGACGCGCAGGGCACGGGCCTCGACCATCCAGCCAAAGGCATCATGGCCCGATTCAGCGGCGTTGAAGGTGAGCGAGAGCGGTGAGGCCGGCCGCCCCGGCTCGCCATCCTGCACGCGGATGGTCTCGATCGGGCAAGGCGCATCGGGTAGCGCATCCCAAACGCCCGCGCGTTCCAGCACGCCGCGCGAACCGACCGCGACCGCATAACAGCGGCCGTCGAATGCCGGCATTTCCATGGGCGGCAGGGGCGCCGAATCGACCACGGCGCAGGGGATGTCTGCCGCGGCCAAGGCGGCGGCGAGCGTGGCGCCCACAGGGCCGGCGCCGATGATGGCCACGGCCACCTCGATAGGTCTGGTCATGCCGGGAATATGCGCCCGCGGGCGCCACTTGCCACCCCTGCACAAGAAATGTGCAGACCTTGTCCAGCCGACCGTTTCGCCACCCTTGCAGCATCTCCCGCCGGGCGGCGCTGCGTGGCACGCCACAGCCACGCGCCAATGGGGGCGTGATGCGAACACGAAGAGGCACCGATGAAGCTGATCATGGCCGTCATCAAGCCCTTCAAGCTGGATGAGGTCCGCGAGGCCCTCACGCCGCTCGGGGTGCAAGGACTGACCGTCACCGAGGTGAAGGGTTTCGGCCGCCAGAAGGGCCAGACCGAAATCTACCGCGGGGCGGAATACCAGGTGAGCTTCCTGCCGAAGCTGAAGATCGAGGTGGCGGTACCCGCCGAACTCGCCGATGCCGTGGTGGAAGCCATCGCCAATGCCGCCAAGACCGGCAAGATCGGCGACGGCAAGATTTTCGTCCTGGATGTGGAGCGCGCGCTGCGCATCCGCACCGGCGAGGCCGACGCGGCCGCGCTGTGACCATGCAAGGGAAGCCCACAATCATGAAGAAGAGCCTCTGGGGCGCGCTGCTGGCGTTGCCCTTCCTCGCACTGCCCGCGCTGGCGGCGGACGAACCCAAGATCGATGCGGGCAATACCGCATGGATGATCGTGGCCACCGCGCTGGTGCTGATGATGACGCTGCCCGGTGTCGCGCTGTTCTATGCCGGCATGGTGCGCAAGAAGAACGTGCTGGCCACCATGATGCAGTCCTTCGTGGTCTGCGCGCTGGTGGGCATCTCCTGGATCGTGCTGGGCTATTCGCTCGCCTTCGGCAACGGCAACCCATACATCGGTGACCTGTCGAAGTTCATGCTGAACGGCATCAACTGGAACGGTCCCTTCGTGCTGGGCTACGGCATGGACCCGGCCTCCGTGGTGGCCACGACCATCCCGGAAACCGTCTTCGTGATGTTCCAGATGACATTTGCGATCATCACCGCCGCCCTGATCCTGGGCGCGGTGGCGGACCGCATGAAGTTCTCGGCCATGTGCCTGTTCATCGTGCCCTGGACGCTGCTGATCTACTCGCCGGTCGCGCATGCCGTGTGGCACCCGAACGGCATCATCTGGGCCTGGGGCGCGCTGGATTTCGCGGGCGGCACGGTGGTGCACATCAATGCCGGCGTGGCCGGCCTGGTGGCGGCCCTGGTTCTGGGCAAGCGCGTGGGCTACGGCCATGACAATATGGCGCCGCACAACCTGGCCTTCGCCATGATCGGCGCCTGCCTGCTGTGGGTGGGCTGGTTCGGCTTCAATGCGGGTTCCGCGCTGGCGGCCGATGGCCGTGCGGGCATGGCCATGCTGGTGACCATGGTCGCCACTTGCGCCGGCACGCTGACCTGGCTGTTCGCCGAATGGATGGCCAAGGGCAAGCCTTCCGCCCTGGGCGCGATTTCCGGCGCGGTGGCGGGTCTGGTTGCGATCACGCCGGCCTCGGGCTGGGTGTTCCCGGGTGCTGCTCTGATCATCGGCGGCCTGGCGGGCATCGTGTGCTTCTGGGGTGCCACGGCACTGAAGAAGGCCATGGGCTATGACGACAGCCTGGACGCCTTCGGCGTGCATGGCATTGGCGGCATCCTGGGCGCGGTGCTGACGGGCGTGTTTGCCTACGGCATGCTCTACAAGACCGACGACGCCGAAGCGGCCATCGCCTATTCGGGCGCGCTCTACGGCAACACGGGCATGATCTGGATCCAGATCAAGTCGGTGCTGGCGACGATCGCCTTCTCCGCGGTCGGCACTTTCATCCTGCTGAAGATCGTGGATGTGATGGTGGGCCTGCGCGTGACCGAGGAAGAGGAGCGCGAAGGCCTGGACGTGACGCAGCACGGCGAACGCCTGGGCTGAAACACGCATCGCGTGAATGGGAAGGTCGGGGTGAAAACCCCGGCCTTTTCTATTGGTACAACCGCGCCAGTTCTTCACCAAAGCCGGTCAGCGTCCGCGACCGCACCGCGCGCTTGGGCACCATCCCCACCAGCCCCGCCGCCAGCCGCACACCCGCCGCCACGCCATCCACCAGCGGCACCGGCACATGCGGCTGCAGCGTGGCCGCCACACCCGCCAAGGGCCCACCGGCCAGGATCACCACCTCCGCGCCATCCTGCATAATGCTGGCCTGCACCAGTTCCAGCAGCAGATCGCGCCGCTCCTCCGCCACGCGCCCGGGGTCGCCGGCAAAGGCCGGCCCCATGCGGAAGCCCGCGCAGCGCGCGCGCAACCCGTGATGGTCCAGGCATTCCTCGAACATCGGTTGCAGCGCGGCGGTGAAGGAGACCACGCCGAAGCGCCTTCCCAGCATGCAGGCGGCATGGAACGCGGCTTCCGAAATGCCCAGCACCGGCACATCCAGCAACTCCTTCGCCGCATCCAGCCCAGGGTCGCCGAAGCAGGCGATGACGGCGGCGTCGTATTCGCCCCGCGCCGCTGACAGCGCCGCCAGAGTCGCGGGACCGGCCACCAGCCAGTCGGCCCGGCTGACGATCAAAGGCAAGCCAAACGGCGCGGTCACGCTGCGCACTGCCACCCCTGGCCCCGCTGCTGCCAGGGCGGCGGTGTGGATCCGGGCGGTCACGCTGTCGGTGGTGTTGCTGTTCACGACGAGGATACGGGTCATGCGGGCAGCATGCCGCGCGCCGCGCTTGTTGGCGACGGGGTGGGGCCTGTAGGGTGTTGGGATGGCCCCAGAAGCCCCGATCCCGCCCGCCATGCCCGCGCCGCCCGCCGTGGCGGAACCGCGTGTCTCCTTCATGGGGCGCATCGGCTTCAGGGCGGCTGCTATCGTCGTGCTGATGCTCGCCGCCATCGGCTTCCTGGCCTGGAACAACCTCAACACCGTGGCGCAGCAGAATGCGGTGATCGAGCGCCTGGGCGTGCGCGACCGCGCCACCATCGATGCGCTCGACGCCTTCGTGCAGCCGGTGGCGGATTTCTCGGCGCAGTTCTCGGCGGTGCTGGCGGGCGTGCTGCCTTCCACCGTGACCGCGCCGCGCATGGTCACCATCGCGCAGCAGATCCGCGAGGGCTTCAACAATGTCGATGCGCTGCTCGGCCCCCGATTGGACAGCGTGAAGCGCAGCGCCGCCCGCGACATGGCCGAACGTCTGCCGCCGCTCGGCGAACAGATCCGCGATGCCTTCGCGCGGCGCGACCGCAATGCCTACAACACGCTGCAGGAGGAATGGCTCGACATCCTGGTGGCGCTGAACGACATCAGCAACAGCGCGCGGCAGATCGTGCGCGCCGATCAGGCGGAAAGCCTGCGCCGCGCCCGCGAACAGGCGCAGCGCGCCAGCACCACCACATTGCTGGCCGCGGGTTTCGGGCTGCTGGGCGTGCTGCTGATCTGGCTGGTGCTGGTGCTGCTGACCGCGCGCCCGCTCTCGCGCATCGCGCGCGCCATGCAGGGGCTTGCGCGCGGTGATGCCGATACGCAGGTGCCCGGCACCGGCCGCGCCGACCAGATTGGTGAGATGGCGCGCGCGGTCGGGGTGTTCAAATCCAATCTGCTGGCCAATCGCGCGCTCGCGGCGCAAGCACTCGATTCGGCGCGCCGCACCGCACGCGCGACCAGCGAAGCATCCCAGGCCATCGGCCAGGTGAGCGAGGGTGCGCTGTCGCAGCTTGCTGAACTGCGCGAAGTGGGGGCCGCCCTGTCACAGACCACGGCGGCGATCGGCGAGGTCTCGCGCAGCACCGCCGTCTCGCAATCCCAGGGCGAGCAGGCGCGCGCCCTGGTCGAGGACAGCGTGGAAAAGGTGCGCGCCCTGACCGAGACGGTCGATGCCGTGGGCGAGGACACCGAGCGCGTGACGCGCATCGCCGGCACCATCGCCAAGATCGCCACGCAGACCAACATCCTGGCGATCAACGCCGCGATCGAGGCCGCGCGCGCCGGCGAACACGGCCGCGGCCTGTCGGTGGTGGCCGAGGAGGTGCGCGGGCTTGCCGCCAACACCGAGGCGCTGGCGCAGGAAATCGCCGAGGTGGTGCTCGCCGCCGGCCGCCGCGCGCGTGAGGGTGCGGGCGTGGCCGCCGCCGTGGGCGAGAGCATGGATTCACTGGAACGCATCGTGCAGGAAAGCGCGCGCATGGCCGCCGCGGTGGCCGTCGCGATGGAAGAACAGCAGACCACCGTGGGCAGCCTGGATGCACGCATGGCCACACTCACACGCATCGGCCAGGCCAGCGCCACGGCCGCGGAGGAACTGACCATCACCATGATCGAACTCTCCCGCATGGCCTCCGAGGCGCGGGGGGCGGCGGAGAAACTGGCAGGCGCGCGTGACTGACAATGCCGCGATCCTGGTGATCGACGACAGCGCCTTCAACCGGCTGCTGCTGAAGCGCCGGCTGGACGAGCTGGGCTATGGCGAGCCGGCCATGGCGGAGAATGGCGTCGCTGGTCTGGCGGCCATCGATGCGCGGCGTTTCGACGCCGTGCTGCTGGATCTGGAAATGCCGGAACTGGACGGCATCGGCGTGCTGGAGGCGCTGCGCGGCCGCCCCGATGCGCCGCCGGTGATCGTGATCTCGGCGCATACCGAAATGTCCGGCGTGATCCGCTGCATCGAGCTGGGCGCGGAAGACTACCTGCCGAAATCCTTCGACCCGCCGCTGCTCAAGGCGCGCCTTTCGGCGGTGCTGGAGAAGAAGCGCCTGCGGGATCTCGCGGCCGAGCGCCTCGCCGCGCTGGAAGCAGAACTGGACAGCGCGCGGCGTGCGCAGCTCTCGCTGGTGCCGCGCCATGTGGCCTCGATGAATCGCGGCCAGGTGAAGCTCGCGGCGCATATGGAACCCGCGCGCCAAGTGGGCGGCGACCTCTATGAATGCATGATGCTGGATGGCCGGCATTTGCTGTTCGGCGTGGCCGATGTCTCGGGCAAGGGCGCGCCCGCCGGGCTGACCATGGCGCGCACGGTGGGGCTGGTGCGGGCTGCGGCGCGCATCGCGGCCGCGCGTGGCGAAGTGCCGGACCCTGCCATGCTGCTGGCCGCGGCCAATGACGATCTCTCGGCCGACAACCCCGAGATGACCTTCGTCACCGCCTGCCTGGGCGTGCTGGACATGGAGACGGGCGCGGGCAGCATCGCACTCGCCGGCCATGACCCGCCGGCGATCGTGGCGGGCGGTGCGGTGCGCATGATGACCGGCCTGCCGGTGAACCCGGCGCTGGGCGTGATGGAGGGCCTGCCCTATGCCGCCGTGCCGTTCCAGCTGGCACCCGGCGAGGCGATGGTTCTGTTCACCGATGGCGTGACCGAAGCCGATGACCCGGATGGCGAATTCTACGGCCGCGCGCGCATGGATACCGCGCTCGCCGCCGCCGCCCAGACGCCCGATGCGCTGATGCTGGCCGTCCTGCGTGACCTGGAAGGCTTCGTGCGCGGCGCCCCCCAGGCCGATGACATCACGCTGATGGTGATCGGCTTCAGCTGATCTCGCGCCGCACGATGGCCGCGCCCTCGGCCAGCGCGCGCAGCTTGCCGAAGGCGGTCTCACGCGAGAGGTACTTCATGCCGCAATCGGGCGCCGGCACCAGGCGTTCGGGCGGCAGGTGCTTCAGGCCAGCGCGGATGCGCGCGGCCACCGTCTCGGCGCTTTCCACCTGCGCATCGCCCATGTCCAGCACGCCCAGCATGATGGTCTTGTTGGAAAGATCCTTCAGCACGCCGAGATCGAGCTTGGGCTGCGCGGCTTCAATGGAAATCTGCGACGCCGTCGTGTCCGCCAGCTGCGGCAGGAAGGAATAGCCCGAGGGCTTTTCCTGCACGATCGCCGCATAGCCGAAGCACAAATGAATCACCGTCGTGCCCGGCACGCCCAGCAGCGCGCGGTTCACCGCCTTCACGCCATAGCGCGTCGCCTGCACGGGCCGCGCCTGCAACCAGGGTTCGTCCAGCTGGATCACATCGGCGCCGGCGGCGACCAGGTCGCGCGCCTCGGCCGCGACCACATCCGCATAGGCCATGGCGACGGCTTCTTCGTCGCCGTAATGCTCGTCCTTCGCCTGCATCGACAGCGTGAAGGGGCCGGGCAGCGTGATCTTGATCTTCCGGTCGGTATTGGCGCGCAGGAACTCCACATCGCGCACC
>JAIXVH010000102.1 GCA_027483125.1 Acetobacteraceae bacterium
CGCGCCGAGCCCCGCGATCAGCATCTTCTCGTCGCGCGCACTGTCGGTGATGACGGTGAAGCGCGTGGCCTCGGAACCGGTGCCGGCGGTGGTGGGGATGCAGATCAGCGGCACCGCGGCGCGGTCGGCGGCGTGCGGGACTTTCTGCGCGCTGATATGCCCGCCGGTGGCGGCGAGGATGGCGATGGCCTTGGCGGTATCCATGGGCGAGCCGCCGCCGAAGCCGATGATGCAGTCATGATCGCCGGCCTGGAACGCTGCGACGCCGGCTTCCACCACCGTGTCGGTCGGGTCGGGCACGGTGTCGCTGAACACCCGGAAGGCCAGCCCCGCGCGCGTCAGCGGATCCAGGCAGCGGTTGATGGTGCCTGATGACACCATCCACGGATCGGTCACCACGAAGGGGCGCGAGAGGCCGAGTGCTGCGAGCGTTTCGGCGCTGCGCGCGACGGTGCCGCCGCCAATCAGCATATGGCGTGGCGAGACGATGGTCTGCATGGCGTTTCCTATTTCGTGGCCATCGCCTCGGCATAGCGGGCGAGCCTTCGTGCGGCAGTTTCGCTGAGGCCGCCGGCGAAATCCAGGCCCGCGGGCGGCAGTGAATCGGTGTGGTGACAGGCGACCGCGTGCGGGCCTGTGGTCAGCACCGGTTCCTCGCGCTGGCACAGCTCGGTGGCGAAGGCGCAGCGCGTGTGGAAGCGGCAGCCCGAGGGCGGGTTGATGGGGCTTGGCGGGTCGCCGCCCAGCGGCACCACCTTCCCGCGCCGCGCGGGATCGGGGTGCGGAATCGCGTGCAGCAGCGCGCGCGTATAGGGGTGGCGCGGATGGGCGAAGAGTTCCTGCTTGGAGGCCACTTCCACGATGCGGCCGAGATACATCACCGCCACCCGGTCGGCCATGTGCCGCACCACCGCCAGGTCATGCGCGATGAACAGATAGGACAGGCCGAAACGCGATTGCAGGTCCTTCAGCAGGTTCACCACCTGCGCCTGGATCGAGACATCCAGCGCCGAGACAGGCTCGTCACACACCACCAGTTCCGGTTGCACCGAGAGCGCGCGCGCAATGCCAATGCGCTGGCGCTGGCCACCGGAAAACTCATGCGGGTAGCGCTGTGCGTGATAGGGCGCGAGGCCCACCAGGCCCAGCAATTCCTCCATGCGCGCGCGGCGCTCGGTGGCTGTGCCGATGCCATGCACCTCCATGGGTTCGATGATGGTCTGGCCCACGCGCAGGCGCGGATTCAGGCTGGCATAGGGGTCCTGGAAGATGATCTGGGCGCGCCTGCGAAAGCGGCGCAAGGCGGCAGGGGAGAGGGCTGATATGTCCTCGCCATCGAAGCGAAGGGTGCCGCTGGTGGGTTCGATCAGCCGCAGCACGAGCCGCGCGGTGGTGGATTTGCCGCAGCCGGATTCGCCGACCAGGGCCAGGGTTTCGCCGCGCGCGACATGCAGGGACACGCCATCGACGGCGCGCACCAGGCCGGCGCGGGCGGGGTAGTGCTTGGTGAGGTCGGTCGCTTCCAGCAGCATCAGATCGGCGCTTTCAGGCACGCGGCCGCGTGGCCGGGCACGATCTCGCGCAGCGGCGGGGGTGCTGCTTCGCAGGCCGTATCGGCGAATGGACAACGCGGCGCGAAGCGGCAGCCCGGCGGCCAGGCGAAGGGGGGCGGCACAGTGCCCTCGATCGCGGTCAGTCGCGCACGATCCTCATCGAGGCGCGGAATGCTGCCCAGCAGGCCGAGCGTATAGGGGTGCTGCGGGTCATCGAAGATGTCGTGCGCCCTGCCCTGCTCCACCACGCGGCCGGCATACATCACCGCCACATCATCGGCCATTTCCGCGATCACGCCGAGGTCATGGGTGATCAGCACGATGCCCATGCCTTCCTCGCGCTGCAGGTCGCGCAGCAGGTCCAGGATCTGCGCCTGCACCGTCACATCCAGCGCGGTGGTGGGCTCGTCGGCAATGAGCAATTTGGGTTTGCACGCCAGCGCCATGGCGATCATCACGCGCTGGCGCATGCCGCCGGAAAGCTGGTGCGGATATTCGTCGAAGCGCCGCGCGGCCGAGGGGATGCGCACCTTCTCCAGCGCCTCGATCGCCCGCGCGCGCAGCTGCGCCGATGACGCGTTCGGGTCATGCGCGCGCATCGCCTCGATGATCTGAAAACCCAGGCTATGCACCGGGTTCAGGCTGGTCATCGGCTCCTGGAAGATCATCGCGATCTCGCGACCGCGCACCGCGCGCATCTCGCGCGATGAGAGTGGGGCGAGGTCCCGTCCTTCCAGCAGCACACGCCCGCCCACGATGCGCCCGGGCCAGGCCAGCAGCCGCATGATGGAGAGCGACAGCACCGATTTTCCGCAGCCGGATTCGCCCACGATGCCCAGCGTGCGGCCACGCTCCACCGCGATGGACACGCCATCCACCGCCCGCACCTCGCCGCCCGAGGTGCGGAAACTCGTCGCCAGATTCTCGACCGCGAGAAGGCTCAAATCACAGCCACTTGAAGGTGGGTGGCGTGATCTTGTCGACGGGACGATGCGCCCAATCCTGCTGCGTGGCGCGGCCCACGATGCGCTTCTGCGCTTCCGCCAGATGCAGGGCGGCGGCGCGGAAATCCATGGTCAGCACCTCGCCATCGCCCACCACCTTGCGGCCATTGACGTAGACATCCTTCACCGCGCGGTCGCCTGCGGCATAGATCAGGCTGCGCACCGGATCATGGGCGGGCTGCATGCGCGGATGCGTCGCATCCACCACCACGATATCCGCACGGCAGCCCACCGCGAGCCTGCCGATATCATCACGCCCCAGCGCCTGCGCGCCGCCGATGGTCGCGGCCTCGAAGACATCGGTCGTGGTCATGGTGCGCGGATCGGTCGCCTGGGTGCGCGCCATATAGGCGACGAGGCGCATCTCATCGAGCATGTTGTGCGGGTAGGTGTCGGTACCGACGCCAAGCTTCACGCCGGCCCGCTTGTAGCGGCCGAAATCCTTCATGGTGATGCCGCGCCGCGCGAAGACGGTGGGGCAATGGGCAACCGTGGTGCCGGTCTCGGCCAGGATGCCAAGGTCGCGCTTGGTGTGCCACGGCGTGCTGGGGTGGTCATCGAGGAAGATGCCATGCCCGATGATCGCGCGTTCATCCAGCAGGCCCATCTCGTGCAGCCATTGCACCGGCGTGAAGCCGTGGCGGCGGGTGATCTCGTGGAACTCCACCACCGATTGCGCGGCGTGGATCTGCCAGGAGATGCCGCGCGCCCGGGCCTCGGCGCGGCTGTCGCGCAGCAATTCCGGCGCGCAGGTGTCGATCTGGGCGGGGCAGGCCATGCCGAAGAGCAGCCCCGAGGGGTGCTGTTCGGCGCGTTCGATCAGCGTGAAGGCTTCCTGCATCGCCTTCTCGCCAGCCTTCTCGTCCCATTCGTACTCGACGACATGGCCGTTCTTGGTGAACCAGCGCGCCGATTTGAACATGGGCGCGATGCAGACGCGCATGCCCGCTTCCGCCAGCAGGTCGAGCCAACCGGGATGGGCCATCGACAGATCGGCCAGCGTGGTCACGCCCGAGAGCAGCAATTCGGACAGCGCCACGCGCACGCAATCGGGGATCGCTTCCGCATCCGACCGGAAGATCGGCATGAATTCGTAGAGCGAGGAATTGTAGAGACCGGGCGAGCCGATCTCATCCAGCAGCCCCTTGTTCATCGGCTCGCTGGTCGGGTGGGAATGGATGTTCACCAGGCCCGGCATGACGAGCATGCCACGGCCATCGATCACCTCATCGGCCATGCCCTCATAGCCGCGGCCGACAAAGGACAGCACGCCGTCGCGCCAGGCGACATCGGCGCCGGGCATATAGGCGTGGCGCCCGGCCGTGGCGTCCCACACCACGGCCAGTTCCGCATGGCGGATCAGTGTTGTTGTCATCAGCGCACCCTCAGATCCAGGCCCTTGTAGATGCCGATGCCGTAGAGCCCATGCGCCCGCGCGCCCAGCACGCGCTGCGCGCTGAACACGCTGAGCTGCGTATGCGCCACATTCATCCAGGCCGAGGCCTCGTTCAGCTGGCGCTGCAGATCGGCCGTGGCACGGGCGCGTACGGCAGGGTCGATCGCGCTGCGCGCCTCTTCCAGCCAGGCATCGGTCTGCGGGTTGTTCCAGTTCATCCGGTTGGGCGTGGGGCGCGAGCGGCTGTGCCAGTACAGGTTCAGCGAATCACTGGCCGAGATGTACGGGTAGCTCAGGAACAGCACGTCGTATTCCTGGGTCGCCAGCCGCCCCCAGGCCACGGTCGCGTCGAACAGCTGGATGCGCAGTTCGATGCCCACCTGACGGACCGCCTGCTGGATGATCTCGCCCATGCGCTGGTTGGACAGGGTGTTGATGGCAAACAGCGTCAGCGTCGCGCGCTGGCCGTCCTTCACGCGCACGCCATCGGCGCCCAGCCGCCAGCCGGCCTCGTCGAGCATGCGGCGCGCAGCCGCGGGGTCGAAGGCAGGCACAAGCCGATCAGCTTCCGCGCTGTGGTCGAGCGCGAGCGGGTTGATCAGCCCGCGTGCGGCCGTGGCATGGCCGGACCAGACCGCCCGCACCATGGCGGTGCGGTCCACCGCCATGTGGAAGGCGCGGCGGATGGCGACATCATTGGCCACCGGCCGGTCCACCTTGAAGCCCAGATAATGGTCCCAGAAGTA
>JAIXVH010000224.1 GCA_027483125.1 Acetobacteraceae bacterium
CCGAAGCGCGCGGCGAAATCCTCCTGCGTCAGGCCAAGGCGCGTGCGGATGGCCTTCACGTCGATTTCGGCAGGCACATGGACCTTGTATTGGGTCGTATCTGCACGGCCCTCGGCATGGGCGATGGCTTGTTCCAGGCCGCGGCGAATGCTGTCGGCGATGCGGGTCATGGGCGGCGCCTCCGTGTCAGGCTGTCGGCCAGTTGGGCGGTCAGTTGGCGGAATTCGTTGCGCTCCGCCTGGGTGAGATCGGCGCGGTCATTCTTGGCGAAGGCGGTGAGCAGGAACAGCGGCAGAGCGCGACCAGCCATATAATAGATCACGCGCGAACCGCCGCGCTTGCCGCGCCCGGCCAATGCCCAGCGCAGCTTGCGCAGCCCACCGCTGCCGGGCACCAGGTCACCGGCCAGCGGGTTATGCGCCAGGTGATCGACCAGGGCGGCACGCTCTTGCTCCGTCATCAGGGCGCGCGCGGCTGCCAGGAATTCCGGCGTCTCGACGACGGATAGCGGCCGCGCGGATGTCAATCGTCAGATACCCCAATGGGGTAGCGCGCGCAACTCAAATCCGGCACTGCGCGGCGTAGGCGTCGCCGTGGTTCTCCAGGATGCGGCCCTTGGTCACGATGCCCAAGCTCCCACCCGTGCGCTCCACCTTCAGCGCGAACCAATCCTGCACCGGGTGCTGGTTCGGGCCGAAGCGGAACCGCCCGCGCGTGGACTGGAAATCCGCGCGCATCATGGCGGTGCGGAAGCCGGCCGGCGCGACATCGCCGCGCGTCTGGCGCAGGGCCGCGCCGATCGCCAGCGCCGTGTCATAGGCCTGCTGCGCGTAATAGGTCGGCATGCGGTTGTAGCGCGCGCGGAAGGCCGTGACGAAAGCGCGGGAAGGCGCATTGTCGAAATCGGAATTCCAGTGCGAGGAGAGGTTGATCCCCTCCGCCGCATCACCCACCGCGGTCAGGATGGTGCTGTCCATCGAGGGTGCGGGGATGCATTGCGGAATCGTGGCCAGCAGCCCCGCCTGCGCGTATTGCCGCAGGAAGGCGATGCCGAGGCCGCCGGGGTGGAAATGGAACACCGCATCGGGCCGGGCTGCGCGGATCTGCGCCATTTCGGCGGCGTAGTCGGTCTGGTCCAGGCGGGTGAACTGCTCGCCGATCACCTCGCCACGGAACAGGCGGCGGAAGCCGGCCAGCGCGTCACGGCCGGCCTGGTAGTTCGGCGCCAGAATCATCATGCGGCGATAGCCGAGATTGTTCGCGAGCTGCCCCGCGCTCTCATGCAGGCTGTCATTCTGCCAGGAGACGACGAAGTAGTTCCGGTGGCATTCGCGCCCCGCGAAATTCGACGGGCCGGCATTGTTGGAGACATAGATCGCATCGCCATCCAGCACGTCCGGCGCGACGGCGCCGAGCACGTTGGAGAAGATGACGCCGGTGAACAGCCGGATGCGATCATTGCGCAGCATGCGCTCGACGATCTGCTTGCCCTGCGGCGGGCGCAGCCCGTCATCTTCCACCGAGAGCGCGACATTCACGCCGCCCAGGCGCCCCTGCTCGGCATCGATCGCGAGTTGGAAGGCATCGCGCGCATCGGCGCCGATATAGCCGCCGGGACCGGACAGCGTGGTGATGAAGCCGATGCGCAAGGGCGCGCCCTGCGCGAAGGCGGGGGCTGCCAGCGGCGTGGCGGCGGTGGTGGCAAGAAAGGCGCGCCTGTTCATGGGTGATGTCTCCCGTTTTCGTGGACGGGATGCTGCACGTTCCGTGCGACGACGTGAAGTGGTTTACAGAACCGCCCAGTTGGCCGGCGGTGTCTTGCCCGGATGGATCGTTCCGCAATGCGGACAGGTGCGCTGCGCCTCGCTGCCATAGAAGGCTTCGTAGAGCGGCGGCAGGTCAGTGTTGATGTCCTTCAGCTCGATCTCGACGCGATGCACCAGGCCGCCGCAGTGGAAGCAGAACCATTCGAAACCGTCGCGATCGCCGGGCAGGCGGTTGCCCTCCACCACCATGCCGATGCTGCCGGGCTGCGGGCGCTGCGGCGAATGGCGCATGTGGCGCGGCAGCATGAAGACATCGCCCTGCCGAACGATCACCTCCTCGATCTTCCCGCGGTCATGCACCTTGATCATCATGTCGCCGCGCAGCTGGTGGAAGAATTCCTCTGCCGGGTCGTCATGGAAATCGACGCGCTGGTTGGGGCCGCCCACGATCATCACGATCATGCCGCCAGGCTGCTGGAACAGCGCCTTGTTGCCGACCGGTGGCTTCAACAGATGCTCGTTCTCGGCGATCCATTTCTGGAAGTTGAAGGGGGCGATCATGCCGCCTTTTCCTTTGCCAGCCTGAGGCCGCAGCTTTCAAAGGCGGCGCGCGTGGCGGCGCGTTCGGCTTCGGTCAGTTCCAGCATCGGGCGGCGTGTCGCGCCACCCACCTGGCCCAGCAGCCCCTGCCAGTACTTCTGATGCGCATGCGGCTTGCCAGGCGGGCGCGTGGATTTCAGCGCAGCGCGCACCGGCGAGAGGCTCTCCCACACGCGCTTCGCCTCGGCCGCACGGCCGGCGAAAGCCAGGTCAGTGTAGTCGCGCATGCGGCGGTCCACGGCCGTCTGCAACAGGTACGGCGGCGAGGAACAGAGATACACCTGCCAGCCCAGTTCCAGGATGTTGTCGAGCCATTCCTCCTCGCTCGCGGTGGACACGATCAACCGCCCGCGCGTCAGCTCCGTCAGCCGCGCATACATCTCCCTCGGCACCGAGTATTTGATGCCGACGATGTTCGGAATCTCCGCGATGCGCGCGCAAAGCTCGGGTGACATCAGGTAGCCGCTATCGGGGTGCGACCACATGCAGATGCCGATCTCCACCTTGGACGCGATGTGCCGGTAGTATTCCAGCAGCGTCTCGTCCTGGTCGTGCACGAAATGCAGCACCGGCGCGTGCACCACCACGAAATCCGCACCCACATCCTGCGCATGCCGCGCCAACTCGATCACCGTGTCCATGTTCTGGTCCGAGGCGCTCATGATGGTGCGCGCCTTGTGCGCGCGCGCCACATCCACCGCGATCTCGAAACTGCGCTTGCGCTCGGCCATCGACATGGAAAAGAACTCGCCCTGCTTGCCGGAGACGAACACGCCATCAATGCCGAGATCGCCAAACCAATGCCCGAGATTGGCGCGGAACCCGGCCTCATCCATCGCATGATCATCGGGGCGAAACGGCATCAACCCGGCACACCAGATGCCGCGCAGATGCTGGGCCGCGTAATCCTTGGCGTCGTTCGCGTGCATGGGGGCCTCCTGTCTCGCGGGAGGTTCGCGCGTTCGGCTCAGGCCTTCAAGGGCGGGGCCAGGTTGCGCACCAGTTCGCGCTCCGCCAGCGCCACGCGGATACCTTCGCGCAGCAGGCGGATGTCGCGGATGCGGCCGAAGCTCGGGCGGTGGAACAGCGCCACGTTGCGGCCTGGTTCCTCGGTCGCTTGCAGGCGGCGATAGGCCACCATGTCGTCCAGCAATGCGCCCACCGCGACCGAGAGGCGCGGCATGATCGCAACCCCGATGCCCGCCCCCACCATCTGCCGCAGTGTTTCCAGCGATGAGGCCTGCAAGGTGTCGCCACGCACGCCATGGTCGCGCCGCGGGCAGAGCGACAGCGCCTGGCCGCGCAGGCAATGCGATTCGTCGAGCAGCACCAGCTCCGCGGCCGGCACGTCATCCATTGTCACGCGCTCCACGCTGGCCAGCGCATGGTCGCGCGGGACGGCGAGGACGAAGCTCTCGAAGAACAGCGGCAATTCGGTGAGTTCCGCCTCCTTGATCGGCGGGCTGGCGAGCACGGCGTCGAGCGTGCCTTCTTCCAGCTGGCGCACCAGGGGCCAGGTGGTGCCCTCGGTGATCAGCAGGCGCAGCTTGGGGAAGGCGTCGCGCAGCGGCTTCAGCAGCAGCGGCAGCAGATAGGGACCGAGTGTGGACAGCACGCCCAAGCGGAAGGTGCCGGCCAGCGGCTCGGCGCCCGCTTCGGCCAGCGAGATCATGCGCCGGCCTTCGGAGAGAATCGCGCGCGCCTGCGCCACCACTTCCTCGCCGCGCATCGTCACCAGCACATGGCGCGGCGAGCGTTCGAAGATGTCGAAGCCGAACAGGTCTTCGAGCTTGCGGATCTGCGCCGACAAGGTGGGCTGCGACACCGAGCATGATTGCGCGGCGCGGCCGAAATGGCGCTGTTCCGCCACCGCCACCACATATTCCAGATCGCGGAAGGAGAAAGCCGATAGGTTCATCACCCGCAGCACAGACGGGAAAGCCCGTGCCGGTCAATCCTGTCCTGGCCAGGCGGGGCCGAGGGGGCGCTTGCCGCCACCGCCCGGCGTCTCGCGCACGAAGACCGGCCAGGCCAGGCCGGTCACGCGGCCGCGCAATTCGCGCAGCAATTCCAGGGCGCGCGCATCCGGCACGGCGAAGCGCGCGGTGCCCGGCGCTGCGTCCAGCGCGTGCAGGTAATAGGGCTTGATGCGGTGCGCGAGCATGGTGCGGAACAGGGCTTCCAGCGCGGCCGCGCTGTCATTCACGCCGGCCAGCAGCACGGATTGGCCCAGCAGCACCAGGCCCGCGGCGTGCAGCGCGCGCAGGGCCGTGGTGGCCTGCCCGCCGAATTCCTGCGCGTGGTTGGCGTGCACGCAGAGGTAGAGCGGCGTGTCGCGCGTCAGCGCGCGCAGCATGGTGGGCGTGATGCGTGCGGGGTCGGCCACCGGCACGCGCGAATGGATGCGCAGCGTGGCGATGTGCGGAATGGCGGTCAGCCTATCCAGGATATGCGCCATGCGCCGCGCGGAGAGCATCAGCGGGTCGCCGCCGGTCAAGATCACTTCCGTCACCGCGGGCGTGCGGGCGAACCAGTCCAGTGCGGCGTCTAGCTCGGCGTCGGTCAGCAGGCCGCCATCGGGGCCGACATGCTCGCGGCGGAAACAGAAGCGGCAATAGACCGGGCAGGCCAGCAGCGGCTTCAGCAGCGCGCGATCGGGGTAGCGATGCACCACGCCCTTGATGGGCGTGAAGGGCGCGTCGGCTGTGGGGTCATCCGTCTCGTGGGGCGCGATGCGCAGTTCGTCGGCATGCGGGATGTATTGCAGGCCGATGGGGTCATCCGCGGTGCCGATGCGCGCCTGCACCGCGGGCGTGATGGCAACGGCGAAACGCTGTTCCACCGCGCGCAATTCGGCCAGCGCCGCGGCCGGCGCCAGGCCCGCGGCCACAAGCTGTTCGGCACTGCGGAGCGTGCGGGTCATGGCGTGGGCGCGTTAGCCCCGCTATGCCTGCCCGGCAATGCCCAACCCGCACTGGCACCCCGAACGCCTGGCCGCGCGCCTGCCATACTTGCGCGAACGCGCGCGCATCATCGCCGCCACGCGCGCCTTCTTCACCGCGCGCGGCTGCTTGGAAGTCGAGACACCCTGCCTGGTGCCGAGCCCCGGCGCGGAGGTGCATCTGCGCGCCTTCGAGACGCGCTTCGTGCCGTATTTCGGTGCGGGCGAGGAACAGCGGCTCTACCTGCGCACCAGCCCGGAACTGGCCATCAAGCGCCTGCTGGCCGGCGGTGTGGGGCCGTGTTTCGAGATCGCGCGCGTCTGGCGCAATGGCGAGGCGAGCGACCGCCACGCGGCGGAATTCACCATGCTGGAATGGTATCGGCCGGGCATGGGCATGCACAGCCTGATGGACGAGACGGAGGCCTATCTGCGCGCCGTCTGGCCCGCCTGCCCGCCCGCGCCCTTCGCGCGCATCACCATGCAGGACGCCTTCGCGCGCTGGGTCGGCATCGACCTGCTCGGCACGATCCGCGCCGATGGCACCGGCGATGCGGCCGCGATCGGCGCGCGCGGCGATGAGACCTGGGAGGACGCCTTCTTCCGCCTGCTGGCCGAGCGCGTTGAACCCGCGATCGCACCCGTACCCAGTTTCCTGACGCATTGGCCCGCGCCGCAGGCGGCACTGGCGCGCCGCGACCCGGCTGAGCCGCGCGCAGCCCTGCGCTTCGAGCTTTACGCAGGCGGCCTGGAACTGGCCAATGCCTTCGAGGAGCTGACCGACCCCGCCGAACAGCGCGCGCGCTTCACCGCCGACATGGCCGAACGCGCGCGGCTCTACGCCGATCCCTGGCCGGTGGATCAGGATTTCCTGGCGGCGCTGGAACACGGCATGCCGCCCAGCAGCGGCATCGCGCTGGGCTTCGACCGGCTGGTGATGCTGGCCACCGGCGCGCGCGAGATCGGGCAGGTGCGCTGGCTGTGACAAGCTGACGGCCTTGGAGAGGGGCGCTGCCCTTCCCCAGAGTCAGCAGCGCTCCCTCAGGCCAGCCCGCCGAACGCCACCATCGAGGCCTGCACCTGGCGGATCACCTCGGCCAGCGAGCGGTTGAGTTCTTCCAGGTCGGCGATGTCGTCCACGCGCTGCTGGGTCTCCTCCAGCTCGAGCGGCGTGAGCAGCAGCGGCACCAGGCCGGTGGCGCGGCACAGGCCGAGCAGCAGGGAATCGCGCGGCTCGGGGATTTCGTCCGAGAGGATCAAATCGCGCAGGCGCGCGCGCACTTCCTTCACCTCGGCGATGCCGCCTGGCGCCTTCGGGTAGCGGCGGTCGGCGAAGACCCAGAGGAACTTGCCTTCCTCCTTCTTGAGCACGCCCTTCTCGGCCAGACGGTCCAGCAGTTGCACGCGGAAGCCTTCGGCCTTGTTGCCGATCGTGCTGATCCAGTGGCGGCTGTCGCGCATGCCCTGGCTGGTGGTGAGCATGACCATGGTCTCGTCCAGCACGGCATCGCCGGTGGGCTTGTGGCTGGTGACCATGACGCGTTCGAGGTCGGTGTCGATGCGCAGCAGCAGCGACAATTCCATCAGGATGGCGCCGGCGATGGCGAAATCTGCGGCTGGTGGCGGCAGGCCCACGGGGCGGCCGGTGCGGTCATCGAGGAGGAGGAGGGTCATCTCCTCGGGCATGGAGAGTTGCATGGCGCGAGCCTAGCCGGGCGTTGGCCGGTTCAGCAATCCTTCACCACCGCGCACGCAGCATGCGGCCATGGACCAGTCGCCCGAAGACCCGCGCGAGGCCCGCGCCCGCCTGCTGCGCCACATGACGGAGCTGCACCGCCTGCATCTGGCGCTGTTGGCCGATATGCGCGGGCTGAAGCGTTTCACCGCGGAGGGGCGGCCCTTGGTGGAAACCGAACTCGTCTCCGAAACGCTGGAGCAATATCTCTCGGCCACCGATGCGTTTCTGGAGAATATGCGCGGCCGGATGGAGGCACGGCTTGGCCTGTTGCGGCGCGGCGAGCCGCTGGCCAATGGCCGGGCAGAGGATGCGCCCGGCCATGGTGGGTTCTGGCTGTTGTTCTCGCGGCTCTGCGCCTTGCTCCGGCGCATCGAGCGAAAGGTGGGGTAGAGCCTGATCGGCGAAGGCGGAACGCCGGAGCCGTGAATCAGCCTCTCAACGCTTCAGGTCGTGACGGGGCGAATGCCCGTCGCAACCGTCCGCTCATCCATGCGCCCATCCATCCGCAACCCGCGGCGCAGGCCCCAGAAGCTGATCAAATGCAGCAGCGGGAAATGCACCGCGCGATCGGCCGTCCAGCGCGCGATCTCGAAGGTCGCGCGTTCGCGCGCGCGGTCATCCATGATGGTGCTGGCGCGGTCGATCATCGCGTCCAGTTCCGGGTCGGAGAAGCGGCGCTGGTTGGACACGCCGGTGCGCGCCTGGGTGTTGAAGGTCTGCAGAATATTGGCCGGGAAGTTCAGGCTCTCGATGCTGCCCCAGGACATTTGCGTGATGCCGAAATCCTGGCGCGCCGAACGCGCCACCCAGGCGGTGAAGGGCACCGCATCCACGGAGGTCTGCACGCCGATGCGCGTCCACATTTGTGCGACGGCTTGGGCCATGCGGCTGTCATTGGGCCAGCGGTCCGACGGCGTGCCGAGCACCAGGCGGAAGCCCTGCGGGAAGCCCGCCTCGGCCAGCAGGCGGCGCGACAGGTCGGGGTCGAAGGCGGGCAGTGGCAGGTTGGGGTCATGGCCCATGATGCCGCGCGCAAGCCATTGCGCCGACGGCACGGCCATGCCGTCCATCGCGGCCGCGACCAGGTTCTGGCGGTTGATCGCGTGGTTCAGCGCGCGGCGCACGCGCACATCCAGGAACGGGTTGGCCGGCAGCGGGCGGCCGGCATTGTCCGTCACACCAGGCACTTCGCCGGTGCGCGAGTAATCCGGCATGATGTAGCAGTAGCGGGTGGAGGGCTTCTCCGCGACCGTCACGCGCGCTTCGCGCCGCATGCGCGGCACATCGGTCAGGCTGATCTGGTCGATCACATCCACATCGCCCGCCAGCAAAGCCGCGCTGCGCGCGCTGTCATTGGCGATGAAGCGATAGGAGACGCGCGCCCAGGGCTCCGGCGCGCCCCAGTAATTCTCCGAACGCACGAGTTCCGTGCGGTCACCGGGGCGGTGAGAGGCAAACCGATACGCACCAGTGCCGATCGCGGCGCGGCCGGCATTGTAGTCGTCGGTCGTCGCATTGGTGCCGACATGGCGCGAGACGATGAAGAAGGCGGAAATATCCTGCGGGAAGCTCGGCGTGGGCCGGCTGGTATGGACATGCACGGTATGCGGGTCGGGCGCCTCGACGCGCTGGAAGGTGCGCAGGAAGCTGCCGAAGCCGCCCGGGCTGCCGGGCACGTTCGGCGCGCGCTGGAAGGTGAAGAGCACATCATCTGCGGTGAAGGGGCGGCCATCATGCCATTGCACGCCCTGGCGCAGCTTGAGTTCCCAGAGATTGTCGTTCAGCAGCCGCCATTCGGTGGCCAGCATGGGCCGCACATCGGTATCCGGGCCGCGCACGGTCAGGCTGTCATAGATGTGCGAGCAGAGCATGTTGTTCGGCCCGGCATTGAAGAAATGCGGGTCGATCGAGGTGATGGAACCACCGATGGCGATGGTCAGCGTCGCACCCTGCGCGGCAGCGGGGCGCAGGCCCACGAGCGCGGGCGCGGCCAGGGCCGCGCGGCGGCCGATGATGAGGGACATGGGAAGCTCTCCTGATGGTCTGATGAACGCAACGTAATCCGTCGTTGCGTCCGCGCGCCAGCCCTAGTTGCTGGTGTGGCGAAAGCCCATGGCCGATGTTCGCTCATCCATGCGCGGATCATGCACAAGGCCGCGCCGCAGCGCCCAGACATTTTGCAGGTGCAACCGCGGGAAGCCTGGCACCCCGCCCACCGCACGACGACGCGATCAGTGCCGATGCGGATGGCCGGGCTCTGCGCGGTTGCTGGCGCGCTCAGCAGGATCACCGCGCATAGCGCC
>JAIXVH010000349.1 GCA_027483125.1 Acetobacteraceae bacterium
GTGACCGAGCGCACGCGTGAGATCGGGCTGCGGCTGGCGATCGGTGCGCGCCGGCGCGATATCCTGCGGCAATTCCTGCTGGAGGCGGTGCTGCTGGCGCTGTTCGGCGGCATTGCCGGCATCCTGGCCGGCATCGGCATGTCCTATGCGATCGCGCATGTGGCGGGCTGGCCCACGGTGATCCCGCCCGATGCGATCCTGATCGCGGTGGCGACCTCGGCGCTGACCGGGCTGTTCTTCGGCTACTACCCGGCGCGCAAGGCGGCGCATCTCGATCCGATCACGGCGCTGCGGCACGACTAGAGAAAGCTGACCGGGTCTACATCCACCCGCAAGCGCACATCATTGGGCAGCGAAACACGCGCCAACCATTCGCGCAGCAAAGGCTGCACCGCGATGCCGCGCTCGGCCTTCAGCAGCAGGCGGTGCCGGTGGCGGCCGCGCAGCATCGACATCGGCGCGGGCGCCGGGCCCAGCACCGTCACACCTGCCACATCGGGCGCGCGCAGACCAAGGTCCCGTGCGGCCCGCGAGGCGGCCACCGCATCCTCGCTGCTGATGATGAGCGCTGCGAGCCGGCCATAGGGTGGCCAGTGATCCGGCGCGCGCGCGGCCTTTTCGGCGGCGACGAAGCCATCCAGGTCGTTGGCCGCCAGCGCCTGCATGACCGGGTGTTCCGGCGACCAGGTCTGCAACAGCACGCGCCCGGGTGCCTCCGCCCGCCCGGCGCGGCCTGCGACCTGGTGCAGCAATTGCACCGTGCGCTCCGAAGCGCGCAGATCGCCGCCCGACAGCCCGATATCGGCATCCACCACGCCCACCAGGGTCAGCCCCGGAAAATGCCAGCCCTTGGCCACGATCTGCGTGCCGATGACCAGATCCACTTCGCGTTCCTCGATGCGGCGCGCGGCCTCGGCGGCGGCGGCGGGGCCGGGGATGGTGTCGCTGGCCATCACCAGGCGGCGCGCTTCAGGGAAGAGCAACGCGGCCTCTTCCTGCACACGCTCCACGCCGGGGCCGATGGGCACCAGGCTGTGTTCGGCGCCGCATTGCGGGCATTTCGGCGGCGTTGGTTCGGCGTGGCCGCAATGGTGGCATTGCAGGCGGCGCTGCGCGCGGTGTTCGACCAGCCAGGCGGTGCAATTGGGGCATTGCATCCGGTGCCCGCAGCCACGGCAGAGCGTGAGCGGCGCGTAGCCGCGGCGGTTCAGGAACAGCATCGCCTGTTCGCCGCGCGCCAGTGTTTCGCGAATCGCGGTGATCAGTGGCGGCGCCAGGAAGCGGCCGCGTTCGGGCGGGTCGCGTCGCAGATCGAGCAGCGCCACCTCGGGCAGCGATGCACCGCCATGGCGCGTCGGCAGGTCGAGCGCGCGGTAGCGGCCGGCCTCGACATTGGCGAGTGTCTCCAGGCTGGGCGTCGCGCTGACCAGCACGCACGGCACGTTGGACATGCGCGCGCGCACCACCGCCATGTCGCGCGCGTGATAGACCACGCCGTCTTCCTGCTTGAACGCGCTCTCATGCTCCTCATCCACCACGACCAGGCCGAGATCGGGGAAGGGCAGGAACAGTGCGCTGCGCGCGCCGACCAGGACCGGGGCCGCGCCTTGTGCGACGGCGCGCCAGGTGTCCCGCCGCGTGGCTGGCGATAATTCGCTGTGCCACAGCGCCGGTGCAGTGCCGAAACGCGCGGCGAAACGATCCAGCCATTGTGAAGACAATGCAATTTCCGGCAGCAGAACGAGCGCCTGTCGCCCCTGGCGGAGACAATCGGCCACCGCGTCCAGATAGACCTCGGTCTTGCCGCTGCCGGTGACGCCACGCAAAAGTGTCACCGCAAATTGACAGTTGGTCATGGTTTCGTGCAACTGTTGCGTGACAGATTGCTGAGACGTCGAGAGGGTGGGGCCGGGATGATCCGGATCGGGGCGCTGGAATCGCGGTGCGGGGGGCAGGGCTGCGGGCTCGATCAAGCCCGCGCGCGCCATGCCGCGCAGCACCGCCGAACTCGCGGCCAGGTTTTCGGCGGCATGGGCGGCGCCATCGGCCAAGGCCGCGAGCACCTTCGCACGTTCGGGTGTCAGCCTTGCGTTGGCCTGCCCGGTGGCTCGCCAACCGGCGCGAAGGGCAGGGGTTTCCAGGGCGGCCGGCGCGCTCATGGCCATGCGCAGCACCGCACCCGCGGGGCTGAGGGTATAGGCCGCAACCCATTCAATGAAGCGCCGCAAAGCAGCCGGCATGGGCGGCGCGGGCAGCACGGCGCGCACCGCCTTCAGCCGTGCCGGATGCAGGTTGCTGTCGGGCTCCCGGTCCCACACCACGCCAATCGCCTGGCGGCCGCCGAGCGGCACTTCGACGAAACTGCCGGGCGGCGCCGCGAAGCCTTCCGGCAGGGCGTAGTCGTAGAAGCTGGACAACGGCAATGGTAGCAGCACCGAGACACGCAACGGTTCCGCAACGTCAATTAACTTGGCCACTGCCGGGGTCATGGGCTAGCGTGTCAATAGAAATCTATGGTGCGCGATATGGGGGCTGGAACCCATGTGCGCATCACGAAGGAAGCGAAGCAAACGAATGAAGTTTTTTCTGGACACAGCCGATGTGTCGGAGATCCGCGCGCTCGCGGAAACGGGGTTGATCGACGGGGTCACCACGAACCCGAGCCTGATCGCGAAATCCGGCCGCCGCATGGCGGAAGTGATCGCCGAGATCTGCGCGATCACGCCAGGCCCGGTCAGCGCCGAGGTCACCGCGACCGATTTCGAGACCATGCTGCGCGAGGGCCAATACCTGCGCAGCATCGCGGCCAATGTCGCCGTGAAGGTGCCGCTGACCGAGGCCGGGCTGCGCGTCTGCCGCGCACTCGCCAATGATGGCACCAAGGTCAATGTCACGCTCTGCTTCTCCGCAACCCAGGCCTTGCTCGCCGCCAAGGCCGGCGCTGCCTTCATCTCGCCCTTTGTGGGCCGGCTCGATGATATCGGCCAGGACGGGATGCAGTTGATCGCGGACACGGCGCAAATCTACCGCAATTACGGCTTCGCGACAGAGGTTCTGGTGGCGTCGGTGCGCCACCCGGTCCATGTGCTGCAGGCCGCCAAGCTGGGCGCGCATGTGGCCACCATGCCGGCCGCGACCATCCGCGCCATGTTCAAGCATCCGCTGACCGATCGTGGTCTGGATGCCTTCCTCGCCGATTGGGCCAAGACAGGACAATCCATCCTATGAAAAGCCCTCGCACAGCCACGCTGAAGCGGCCTTCCATAGCCGCTGAGGATGTCGAGAACTGGCTGCTCTCGCACCCGAATTTCCTGGCCGAGCGCCCGGAATTGTATCTGGCGCTCGAGCCACCGCAGCGCGTGCACGGCGAACGCATGGCCGACCACATGGCCGCGATGCTGGCCGCAGCCCGCATGCATATCCGCGAGGTGGATGCCGAGGCGCAGCAGCACAACCGCCAGCCCAATCCAGGCTTCGCCACCCGCGCTTCGGTGGCGGTGCTGGCGCTGCTTCGCGCGCCGGATGGGCTGGAATGCGTCGCACAGGAATGGCCCGCGATTCTGGGCGTGGATGCCTGCCATGTCGGCTGCGAGACGGTGCAGCGCAAGCATGTGGTCAAGCTGGCACCCGGCACCTTGTCGCAGTTGCTGCCGCCAGGGCGCGATGCGGTTGTGCGCTCCGCACCCATGCATGTGGAACCGCTGCACAAGGAAGCAGCGCCAGTGATCCGGCGCGATGCGCTGGCCCGCGTGCCAGCACCTGGTGGCCAGCCCATGCTGCTCGCGATCGGTGCGCGCGATGCCGATATGCTGCCGGCAACCGCGGTGGAGAGCGTGGCCTTCCTCGGCCGCGCGGTGGGCGCAGCGCTCGCGCGGTGAATGCCGCGGATTATCTGGCCTGGCTGCGTGATGAACGCCGCGCCAGTCCGCGCACGCTGGAAGCTTATGCGCGCGATATCCGTGACTTCCTGGCCTTCCTGACACGCTATCACGGCCGCGAGGCGGATGCGGCGGTGCTGGCCGCCTTGAAGCCCGCTGATCTGCGCGCGTTTCTCTCGGCCCGTGCGGCTGATGGTGTTGGCGCTGCGACACGGGCGCGGCAATTGGCGGCTGTGCGTGGCTGGCTGCGCTTCCTGGCCAAGCGTGGGGGCACCAAGCCCCTGGCTCTCGGCGCGCTGCGTGGGCCGCGCCTGCCGCGGCCGGTGCCGCGCGCGGTCAGTGCGGAGCATGCCCGCGCGCTGGGCGCCGAAGTGGGGCTGGTGCATGACACGCCGGGGGCTGAACGGCCCGAATTCCAGGCGGCGCGCGACATGGCGCTGTTCACGCTGCTCTATGGCTGTGGCTTGCGCATTGGTGAGGCCTTGGCGCTGAACCTTGCCGACGCGCCCTTGCCAGGGGGCGAGGCACCGCTGCGCATCACCGGCAAGGGCGACAAGACGCGCATCGTGCCCGTGCTGCCCGCGGTGCGCGAGGCAGTGGCGGCATGGCTTGCGCATCGGCCCGGCGCAGCACCCGATGCACCGCTGTTCCTGGGTGCGCGCGGCAAGCGGCTGGATGCGGCGATCGCGCAGAAATCGCTGCGCAACTATCGGCGCTTGGCTGGCCTGCCTGAGCACGCGACCCCGCATGCGCTGCGCCATTCCTTCGCCACGCATCTGCTGGGTGGCGGCGCTGATCTGCGCGTGATCCAGGAATTGCTGGGCCATGCCAGCCTGTCCACCACGCAGCGCTACACGGCCGTCGATGCGGCGGCGCTGCTGGAGACCTGGAGGCGGGCGCATCCGCGCGCCGATTGATGGAACCGCTCGCGCTCTACATCCACTGGCCGTTCTGCGCGGCGAAATGCCCGTATTGCGACTTCAATTCGCATGTGCGCGAGGGCGGCGTGGACCATGCGCGCTTCACCGCCGCATTGCGCCGCGAATTGGCGCATGACGCGGCGCGTGTGGGGCGCCGGCCGCTGGCCTCGATCTTTTTCGGTGGCGGCACGCCATCGCTGATGCGCCCCGATGATGTGGCCGCGATCATCGCTGATGCGCGCGCGCATTTCGATGCGGCGCCCGAGATCGAGATCACCCTGGAAGCCAACCCTACCAGCGTGGAAGCCGCCAAATTGCAGGGGTTTCGCGATGCCGGCGTGAACCGCGTCTCGCTGGGCGTGCAGGCGCTCAGCGAGGCGGCGCTGCGTTTCCTGGGCCGCAGGCATGATGCCGCGCAGGCAGTCGCCGCACTGCGCGCGGCGCGCGACATCTTCCCGCGCGTCTCCTTCGACCTGATCTATGCGCGCCCCGGCCAGGCGGAAGCGGAATGGCGCGCCGAACTGCGCGAGGCGCTGGCCTTGGCCGCCGATCATCTCTCGCTCTACCAGCTGACCATCGAACCCGGCACGCGCTTCGCCACCGAACACGCCCGCGGTGCTTTCGCGCTACCCGATGAGGATGACGCCGCGCGCATGTACTGCGCGACCGCCGAGGAAGCCGCGCGCTTTGGCCTGGCACCCTATGAGGTCTCGAACTACGCCAGGCCCGGCGCCGAGAGCCGGCATAACCTGGCCTATTGGCGCTATGGCGACTATCTCGGCATCGGCGCCGGGGCGCATCAGCGCCTGCTGCTGGATGGCGCCATGCACGCCACGCGCCGCCACCGTGCGCCCGAGGAATGGGCCGCGCGCGTCGAACGCGACGGCCATGCGACGGTGGAAGAGACCGTGCTGACCCCACGTGACCGCGGGCGCGAAGCCATGCTGATGGGCCTGCGCCTGGCCGAAGGCGTGGACCCCGCGCGCATCGAAGCCCGCGCCGGCCTGGCCTTCGCGCAGATCGTGGATGCCGCGATGCTGTCGGCCTGCATCGACGAGGGCTACCTGGAATGGCATGGCGCGCGCCTGGTCGCGACCGATGAAGGGCGCCTGCGCCTGGACGCATTGCTGCCCGCGCTGCTCCACTGAGTTTTGACGCGCCCCGGTTTTTCAGCCAGATTGCTTGGCTTCCCGCCCGAGGCAGCGATCCCGCCACCCCGCGCGGGTGACGCTTGGAAAGGAATGCGGCCGTGATCCCCGCCCTCATGCCCAACTACAACCGCGCAGACCTCGCCTTCGAGCGGGGCGAAGGCGCCTGGGTGTGGACGACGGATGGCCGACGATTTCTGGATTTCGGCAGCGGCATCGCCACCTCCTCCATCGGCCATGGCCACCCGCATCTGGTGAAGGCCATCGCCGAACAGGCGGCGCGGGTGATGCATGTGTCGAACCTGTACCGCGTGCCGCAGGCGGAAACGCTGGCCGCGCGGCATGTGGCGCATTCCTTCGCGGATTCGGTGCTGTTCTGCAATTCCGGCGCGGAAGCCAATGAAGGCATGGTCAAGGCCGTGCGGAAATACCAGGCCGAGAACGGGCATCCCGAACGCTACCGGATGATCTGCTTCGAGGGCGCCTTCCATGGCCGCACGCTGGCCATGATCGCTGCCACCGGCAACGCCAAGTACCTGGAAGGCTTCGGCCCGCCGGTGGATGGCTTCGACCATGTGCCCTTCGGCGACATGAACGCGGTGCGTGCCGCGATCGGGCCGCAGACCGCGGGCATCATGATCGAGCCGGTGCAGGGCGAGGGCGGTGTGCGCCCGGCCGATCTGCGCTTCCTGCGCGAATTGCGCACCGCCTGCGACGAGTTCGGCCTGCTGCTGGCACTCGACGAGGTGCAGACCGGCATGGGCCGCTCCGGCAAGCTCTGGGCGCATCAATGGGCGGGCATCGAGCCTGATGTGATGTCCAGCGCCAAGGGTATCGGCGGTGGTTTTCCTCTGGGGGCGGTGCTGGCCAAGGAACATGTCGCCAAGCACCTCAAGCCAGGCACGCATGGGCATACCTATGGCGGCAACCCGCTGGCCTGCGCGGCTGGCAATGCCGTGCTGGATGTGGTGCTGGCCGAGGGCTTCCTCGATGGTGTGGACCGCGTGGCGCGCAAGCTCTGGTTCGGGCTGGAGGCGCTGGCCCATCGCCACCCCAGTGTGATCGAGGGCGTGCGCGGCGCCGGGCTGCTGCTCGGCATCAAGCTGGTGCCGCAGGTGACGAATGGCGATGCGCAATCCGCAGCGGCCGCCGAAGGCCTGCTGACGGTGGCCGCCGGCATGAATGTGCTGCGCGTCGCACCGCCGCTGATCATCGGCGATGCGGAAGTGGATGCGGCACTCGAGATGCTGGACCGCACCATGCGCCGGCTGACGCCATCGACCGCCAAGGTCGCCGCGAAGTGAGTGCGGCGCTGAAGACCGAAGTGCCGGGCACGCCCCGGCACTTCCTGGAACTGTCCGATATCGACGGCGGCACGCTGCGCCGCATGCTCGACCTTGGCGTGAAGGCCAAGCGCGGCGAGCTCGCCGGCAAGCCTCTGGCCGGGCGCCACGTCGCGATGATCTTCGAGAAGCCATCCACCCGCACGCGTGTGTCCTTCGAGGTGGGCATCCGCCAGCTGGGCGGTGAGGTGGTGACGCTGGCGGGCAAGGACACGCAGCTTGGCCGCGGCGAAAGCCCGGCCGACACCGCGCGCGTGCTGAGCCGCTATGTGGATGCGATCATCCTGCGCACCGACCGCGTGGCGAAGATCCGCGAATTGGCGGAATACGCGACCGTGCCGGTGATCAATGCGCTGACCGATGTCTCGCATCCCTGCCAGTTGATGGCCGATGTGATGACCTTCGAGGAACATCGCGGCCCGATCGCCGGCCAGGTGGTCGCGTGGACGGGCGATGGCAACAATGTCGCGCAGAGCTTCATCCAGGCGGCCGCGCGCTTCAACTTCACGCTGCGCGTGGCGACCCCGCCGGAGCTGGCGCCGCCCGCGGAACTGATCGCGCGCGCGCGCGCCGAAGGCGCGGATGTCCAGCTGTTGAACGACCCCTTCGAGGCAGTGCGCGGCGCGCGCTGTGTCGTGACCGACACCTGGGTCTCCATGAGCGACGACAAGGCCAGCATGCGCCAGCGGCACAACCTGTTGGCGCCGTATCAGCTGAACCAGCGGCTGCTGAAGGCCGCCGCGCCGGACGCGATCGTGATGCACTGCCTGCCTGCGCATCGCGGCGAGGAAATCACCGATGAGGTGATGGACGGCCCGCAAAGCGTTGTGTTCGACGAGGCGGAGAACCGGCTGCACGCGCAGAAGGGCGTGCTGATGTGGGCGCTTGGCCTCGCGTGACGCTCGGCCGCACGCCCACAACTGCAATCCTGGCGCGCCTTGCGGCTACCATGCTGGCGCGCCTTGCGGCGACAATCCTGGCGCGCCTTGCGGCGCGACGGCCGCTTGGCCTCGCGTGACATGTTCACCCTGACCACCGGCACCAACCACCAGCGCGCCGCCGTGCGCGACTGGCTGGCCGGGCTGGATGCCGTCAGCGCCGAGACGGCCGATCGCATCGTCACCGCCTGGGTCACCAGCTGGGCCTGTTCGGTCTGGGATGAACTGCACGCCATTCCGTTTTCCGCCAATGCACCAGGCTATCCGCTGGCGAAACACGTCAATGAAGTCACCCGTGCCGGCCAGGCGTTGATGCCGCGCGCCGAGGCCGATTGGGGTGTCACGCTCGACCCCGAGATCATGCTCCCCATCCTCATCCTGCACGATGTGGACAAGCCCTTGCTCTCCACGCCCGACGGCAAATCGGACCTCGCGCGCCGCATGCCGCATGGCGTGGTGGGGGCGATGCTGCTGCGCGACCTCGGCTTCGACCAACGCATCATCGAAACCGTGGCGACGCATGCCACCGACGCGCCCTTCCACGGCGACACGCCCGAGGCGCATGTGCTGCACTATGCGGACCTATTCGCCGCCGACCACGCGCTGCGTGTTCAGGGCGCCACGCCCTTTTATCGTCGCGGTTAAGGCCCAGATCGCGCCCATGCCCGATGGCGCGCCCAGCTACACGCTTTCCCTGCACCGGCACATCGCGGAGATCCCGCCTGCCGAATGGAACGCACTCGCCGGTGCGAACCCTTTCGTGCGGCACGAATTCCTGGCGGCCATGGAGGAATCAGGCAGCACCGGGAACCGCACCGGCTGGTTCCCGCAGCATGCCGCGCTGCGCGACGATGCGGGCGGCCTGGCGGCCTGCGCGCCCTGCTACGCCAAGGCGAATTCCTATGGCGAATACGTCTTCGACCATGGTTGGGCCAATGCCTATGAACGCGCGGGCGGGCGCTACTACCCGAAGCTGCAAGTGGCCGCACCCTTCTCGCCCGTGCCCGGTCCGCGGTTGCTGGCGCGCGACGAACACGCGCGGCGCGCGCTGGCGCAAGGGCTGCACCAGGCGCAGGAGGGCATCGGCGCATCCTCCACCCACATCACCTTCTGCACGCGCGCGGAGTGGGATGCGCTTGGCGCCGATGGCTGGCTGCAACGCATCGGCACGCAGTTCCATTGGGCCAACCAGGGCTATGCTGGCTTCGAGGATTTCCTGGCCGCCATGGCATCGCGCAAGCGCAAGACCGTGCGGCGCGAGCGGCGCGATGCCGCCGCATCCGGCCTGGAATTCCGCGCGCTGCGCGGCCCCGAAATCACGCCGGCGCTGTGGCGGATCTTCCACGGCTTCTACCAGAGCACCGTCGACAAGCGCTGGGGCAGCGCATACCTCACCGAAGGCTTCTGGCCCTTGCTCGGCGAAAAGCTCGGCGATCGGGTCGTGCTGATGGTCGCGTTCCGCGGCGCGCAGCCCATCGCCGCAGCGCTGAACCTCTGGGGCGAAGACGCGCTGCACGGCCGCAACTGGGGTGCGGCCGAGGACATTCCCTTCCTGCATTTCGAACTCTGCTACTATCAGGCCATCGACTTCGCGATCGCCCACGGCATCCCGCGCGTGGAGGCAGGCGCGCAAGGCCAGCACAAGATTCAGCGCGGCTATCTGCCGGTGGAAACCTACTCCGCGCATTGGATCGGCCATACCGGGCTGCGCCGGGCCGTCGCCGAATTCCTGGACCAGGAACGCCCAGCCATTCGCGCGCAGATGGCCGAACTCGCCGAGCTTTCGCCGTTCCGGGAGGAGGCGTGAGCTCGCCCTTCTATGCGCGCATCAAGCGCGATGTGCTGCTGATCATGCGCAGCGTGCCGCCAGGGCAGGTGGTCACCTTCGCCGATATCGGCGCGCATCTGGATGTCATGCCGCGCCATGTCGCGCATATCCTGGCCACCCTCGACCCCATGGAGCGTGAGACCGTGCCCTGGCACCGCGCCGTGCGCCATGATGGCGCAATGTCCACGCGCGCTGACGAACAACGCGCGCTGCTGCGCGCCGAAGGGGAGGCGCAGCCTGTCCCCGTCGCGGCCCTCGCGCATGGCGTGCCGCAGCATGTGCGCCCGGCGGAGGCGCCGCGCCCGCCCCGCCGATGAGGCTCGCCTACGCGCAATTGGCACTCGCCATGATCCTGGTTGGCGCCAATGTCGGCGTGGCGAAAGTGCTGTCGGAGGCGCTGCCCATCGCGCTCATCGCCTGCCTGCGCTGCATGCTGGCCGCGGCCCTGTTGTGGCCGCTGGCACGCGCGTTGGAAGGCATGCCGCGCCTGCCGCGCGAGGTGCTGCGCAACCTGTTCTGGCAGGCGGTGTTCGGCACCGCGATCTACAATGCCGGCCTGCTCGCCGGCCTGCGCCTGACCACGGCGCTCGAGGGCGGACTGGTGCTGGCGACCATTCCGGCAGTTGTGGCGATCGGCTCCTTCCTATGGCTGCGCGAACGCCTCTCGCCCGCGCAATGGCTGGCAGCGGGGCTGGCCGGTGCAGGCATGGCCGCGATCACCCTTGCGCGGCTGGGTGGCGATGGCGGTATGGGTTCCGCGCTGGGCAATCTGCTGGTCTTCCTGGGCGTGCTGGGCGAGGCGATCTATGTTTTGCTGGCAAAACGCATCGCCGGCCGCGCGGGTGTCTTCACCGCCAGCCTCTGGATGCAACTCTTCAGCGCGGCGGTGCTGCTGCCCTTCGCGCTGCCGGGCATGGGCGCCGTCATGCAGCTTGGCGATCCGTCATTGGCCGCGTTGCTGGTGTTCCATTCCATCACCGCCAGCGTGATCTGCCTGGTGCTGTGGTACCAGGGTCTGCGCCGTGTGCCTGCGGGCATTGCCGGTGTCTTCACCGCCTTTCTGCCGGCCAGTGCGGCGGTGGTGGCGGTGGTGTTCCTGGGCGAGAGCTTCGGCATGATCCATGTCGTGGGGTTCGCGCTGATGCTGGTCAGCGTGCTGCTGGCCACTTGGCCGCGCCGATGAGAGCCTGGTTCGCCTGCACCGGCGCGGAATTGCTGGCGCGCGATGCCGCAGACACGGTGGGCCGTTTGGCCTCCGCCCAGCAGGCGCGGGGCTTCGCCGGCAGCGTGGATCAGCAGGCAGCATGGGAGGATCAACTGGCCACTTTGCGCACCGCATTGGCCGCGCATGACAGCGCCGATTGGACCATCGCGCTGGAATACGACCTGCTGCGATTGGAACGCCGCATCGATGCGGTGCTGCTGACCGACCGCGCCATCCTGTGCCTGGAATTCAAGCTGAATGATCGCAGCCCCAGCGCGCTGCGCGGGGCGGAGGATTACGCGCTGGATCTGCGCGACTTCCACGCCGGCAGCCGCGCGCATCCCATTGTGCCCATGCTGGTGGCGGGCGATGCGCCATCGGCCGAACCGCAGGCTTCGCTGCTGCTTGATGCAGTCTGGCCGGCCATGTCTTGCGCGCGTGGCGAGTTGGCGGCGCGCATCGGCTGGGTGCAGTCACGCGCGGCACCAAGGCCGCTGGATGGCCGCAGCTGGCTGGATGCGCCCTATCGCCCGGTACCGCAGATCGTGGAGGCCGCGACCATGCTCTATGCGCGCCACGGCGTGGCGGAGATCGCGCAGGCCGGCGCGGATCGTCCCAGCCTGACGCGCACCTCCGACGCCATCATGCGCCATATCGACGCGGCGCGCGCGCAGGGCGGGCGCGTGGTGATCTTCGTCACCGGCGTGCCCGGCGCGGGCAAGACGCTGTGCGGGCTGAACACGGTCTTCGGTGTCGCGCGCGATGACGGCGCGGCCTTCCTGACCGGCAATGCACCGCTGGTCGCGGTGCTGCGCGCGGCATTGGCTCGCGATGCACAGGCCCGCTCTCGCCTGCCGCGCGCGGAGGCCGAGCGCCGCGTGAAGACCGCGTTGCAGAACGTGCACCGTTTTCTCGAAGACGGCGCGCTGGCCGAAGACCGCGTGCCCGACACCAGCGTGATCGTCTTCGACGAAGCGCAGCGCGCCTGGGATGCGGCGAAAGCCGTGCTCGGCACACGCAACAAGCCCTCGCGCCTGAGCATGAGCGAACCGGCGCACGCATTGCAGATCATGGCGCGCCGCCCCGGCTGGTGCGCCATTGTCGCGCTGATCGGCGAGGGGCAGGAGATCAACACCGGCGAAGCCGGCCTGATGGAATGGGCGCGCGTGGTGGAGCAGTTCGGCTGGCGCGCGGTGGCCGCGCCACGCGCGCTGCCGGCAGCACCCTGGCTTGCGCAGGACGCGGCGCTCGACCTCACGGTTCCGGTGCGTTCGCTGCGCAGCGAAGCCACCGCCGCCTGGGTGGATGCCGTGCTGAACGACCGCGCAGACGATGCGCGCGCGATGGGCCCGCTGCCCTTCTTCATCACTCGCAGCCTGGACGCGATGCGCGCAGCGCTGCGCGGCTTCACGCGTGGCGAACGCCGCGCCGGGCTGCTGCGCAGTTCAGGCGCCAAGCGCCTGCGCGCCGAGGGCCTGGCCGCCGAGGTCGCGGCCGATGACGTGCCCGACTGGTTCCTGCTGCGCTGGCCCGATGTGCGCGCCTCCGACGCGCTCGAAGCCGCGGCCACGGAATATGCCTGCCAGGGGCTGGAACTGGATGTGGCGGGCCTGGCCTGGGGCGGCGATTTCATCCGCAACACCGGCACCTGGCAGGCCCGCCGCTTCATCGGCAGCGCCTGGCAGCGTGACAGCAAGGAAGCGCATTTCGTCCGCAACACCTACCGCGTGCTGCTGACCCGCGCGCGCGCGGAGACGGTGATCTGGGTGCCGCCAGGTGACGCCGCCGACGCCACCCGCCCGCCCGCGCAAATGGACGCGATCGCCGATTACCTGCGCAGCTGCGGCGTGCGCGAATGGACCGCTCCCGCCCCCATGCCCCAGGCCGCGATTCTGCTGTAGCGTCACGCCATGCGCTTGATCGCCCTGCTGCTTGCCCTGTTCACGCTGCCCGCCCAGGCCGTTGAACTCCGCATCACCACCTGGAACATCGCCTGGGCCAGCCTGCGCCCGACCGGCGATCCCGACATGCCGCGCGAATACCGCGCCCGCACCGAGGCCGACTGGGCGCTTCTGCGCCAATACGCCCAGCGCCTGGAAGCCGACATCATCGCCTTCCAGGAAATCGACGGCCCGCGCGCCGCCGCGCGCATCTTCGATGAACGCACCCATGCCTTCTTCTTCCCCGACGAGAACGACATCCAGCGCGCCGGTTTCGCCGTGCGCCGCACATTGCGCGTGACGCAGAACCCGGACCTCGCCGCGCTCGACATCCGTCCCAATGCGCGCTTCTCGCTGCGCCGTGGCGTGGACATCACGGTGGAGGCCGGCACTTCGCGCCTGCGCCTGCTGGCGGTGCATCTCAATGCCGGCTGCCGCGAGGGTGAGCTGCAAGCCGGCCCCGAATGCAACGGCCTGTCGCAACAGGCCAATGTGCTCGCCGGTTGGATCGCCGAACGCCGGCGCGAGAATGCGCCCTTCCTGATCCTGGGCGATTTCAACCGCCGCATCGCGCCCGGAGGCGACAGCTTCATGCAGCGCCTGACCGATGCCGCTCCGCTCACCCGGCTGAATGAAGGCTTCGCCAACCCCTGCTTTGCCGATGCACGCGGTGGCCGCCCCTTCATCAGCCATCTCTTCGCGGGTGGGGCGGCGCGCAACTGGGCAGTGAACAACACGCTGCGCGTCATGGTCTATGCCGAGCGCGATGCGCGCGAGCGGCTGTCGGACCACTGCCCGATCTCCGTTCGAATGCGCTTGCCATGACGCGCCCCGATGACGAGAGGGCGCGCAGCGCCCGCAGTCTGAATCGGGTCGCAAAGCCATGAACTTCTTCACCGTCACCCTGCCGCTCGGCATGGTGAATTTCATCAACCAGGCCAGCCGCGCGCTCATGGCGATCATCGGCCCCGCGCTCGCGCTGGAATTCGGGCTGTCGGCCAGTGATCTCGGCCTGCTCGCCGCCGTGTTGTTCGTGGCCTATGCGGCGGCGCAGCTGCCGGTGGGAGTGGCACTCGACCGCTACGGCCCGCGCCGCGTGCAGACAGCCTCCGCCGCGCTCGCGGCCGCGGGCTTCGTCACCTGCGCGCTGGCCGATGGTACGCTCATGCTGGCGGTTGGCCGCTTCCTGACGGGGCTTGGCGTCGCCTCCGCACTGATCGGGCTGATCAAGGCGCATACCACCTGGTACCCGAAGGAGCGCGTCGCAGCCCTGACCGGCGCGGGCGTCTTCATCGGCGGCATGGGCGGGTTGCTGGCCACGGCACCGCTCCAGGCGTTGCTGCCCGCCATTGGCTGGCGCGGCGCCTTCTGGGTGCTGGCGGCACTCGCCATCGCGGTCTCGCTCTGGATCTGGCGCGCCGTGCCGCCCAGCCCCAAGCGGGACGCCGAGCGCGGCCTGTGGCAGGATATCCGCGAATTCGGCCCGATCTATCGCAACCCGCGCTTCATCGCGCTGGTGCCTGCGATCATCGTGCTGAACGCGCTGCACTTCACCTATCAGGGCCTCTGGGTCGGGCCCTGGCTGCGCGATGTGGCGGGGATGGGTGATGCGCTGCGCGCCACGGTGCTGCTCTGCTATGCGCTGGGCGTCATGTTCGGCAATCTGGTCGCGGGCCAGGCCGCAAGCCGGCTGCAGATGCGCGGGCAGTCGCCGATGGTGGTGCCGGTCGTGGCGATGTTCGTGATGCTCGGGCTGCAAGCGGTGCTGGCCTTCGCGCCGCCCGCCGACACCATCGCGGTGACGCTGCTATGGGTGGCCTTCGCCTTCGCGGGTTCCACCAGCAGCGCGGCCTATGCGGCGGTGGCGGGCGGATTTGCGCCGCATCTCGCGGGCCGTGTCTCGACCGCGGTGAACGCGACCATGCTGGCGCTGACCTTCCTGTTGCAGACCGCGATCGGCGCCGTGCTGGACATCTTCCCGCGCACCGCATCCGGCGGCTGGGATACGCGCGGCTATGCCTGGGCGATGGGGGCCACCCTCCTGCTGCAAGCCATGGTGATGCTCTGGATGTGGCGGCGTGCGGGTTTGCTGCGAGCGGATTCACGCCATGGCTGAATCCAGCGATGGGCGATCCGATCGGGCCGCGCCATACTGCCGTCATGGACATGAACCGGTTGCTCAAGCGCTACCGCATCGAGGATGCGAAAGGCTTCCGCCTCAAGAAGCATGACCCCGCCGATGAAGGCGGCCTCGCGCTGGAACGCGAGGAGGCTGAGGCGCTGCTCGCCACCGGCCAGCGTCGGCTCGCGGAATTGCAGGACAAGCTCTACGCGCAGGATCGCTGGGCGGTTCTGTGCATCGTCCAGGCGATGGATGCGGCCGGCAAGGACGGCACCATCAAGCATGTCTTCTCAGGCCTGAACCCCCAGGGCTGCGAGGTCACGCCCTTCAAGGCGCCGACCTCGATGGAGCTGGACCATGACTATCTCTGGCGGCACGTCATCGCGCTGCCCCGGCGCGGGCATATCGGGATCCACAACCGCTCCTGGTACGAGGAGGTGCTGGTCGCGCGCATCCATCCCGAGATCATCCAGCGCCAGAAGCTGCCGAAGGGCCTGGCCGGCAAGCGCATCTATGACGACCGGCTGGAGGATATCGCCGCCTTCGAACGCTATCTCTCGCGCAATGGCGTCGTGGTGCTGAAGTTCTTCCTGCATGTCAGCAAGGAGGAGCAGCGCCGCCGCTTCCTGGCGCGCATCGAGGACCCGGCGAAGAACTGGAAATTCAACGCCGCCGACGTGGCGGAACGCGAACACTGGGACGCCTACCAGGACGCCTATGAACGGGCGATCCGCGCCACCGCCGCCCCGCATGCGCCATGGTATGTCGTGCCTGCCGACCGCAAATGGTTCTGCCGCCTGATGGTGGCTGGTGCCATGGTGCAGGCGCTGGAGGGGCTGCAACTCAGCTACCCCGCGCCGGATGCCGAGGATATGGCGCGGTTGCAGCAGGCCCGGACGGCGCTGGGGTAAAGCCTGACCGATCGGGCGGGTATCCGCCGCGCTATGCGTGCATCGCAATACGCCTCGCAAAACGCGAAAATACCGTGCCAAACCCTGGCACGCCGCCTGCAACACCCATGGCACGAGACCCGAAAGGAACCCTGCCATGACCACCCTGATCGCCGCCGCCCCCGCCACCACCCGCCGCAACGGCCAGGACGGTTCGGCCGCCTCCTACGTGATCGGCTGCGCCTTGTTCCTGGCCGGTGTGGTCGGCCTGTTCAGCCTGGCGGGGTTCTGAGACGGGGTGCCAGCCCAGGAAATCCTTGACGATCAAGGCTAATGTTCCTATATCCGGCTGGCTGTTTGGACAATCCTATCCGCCCCCAAACACGCCCGGCCCGGGCGCGCGAGCCCCGGCCGCGAATATGTCGCAAGCCTGCATCATGGCGGCCTGGGCGCTGGCTCCCCTGTCAAAACAGTGGTTTGCGATACCCGGCACAGCTCGCGCTGAATTTGTCGCAAGCGCGCATCACGGCAATCTCACCACTGTCTCGAACCTCGCCCCGCGCGCCACCAGCACGGGGCAGCGCGACACCTGGCCATAGGCCAGGCTCTCCCAGCCTTCCTCCAGCGTGACGGTGCTGCCGACCACAGCGACCCGGCCGAGCGGCCCCTCCACCCCGTCCGCCGTCAAACGCCACTCCCCCGGCGCCAGGCGCCAGCGCAACACAGCCTCCCGGAACGGCCCGGCCAGCCGATCCACCACACGCCACTCCCGCCCGCGCGCCTCCACCGCACGGGCATGCCGGCGGCCGCGCCAATCCTGCACCCAGTCGCCATCCGCATCCCGCCCCCATTGCGGCCAGCGCGCATGCAGGAAGCGGCCGGCGCGCGGCATCTGGTCCTCGCCGTCGAATTCCACCGTGTTGTGCGCGGCGGTGGACCAGAAATACTCCAGCCACCAGCGATCGGCCGGCGCCGGGTTGTAGGCGCCGGTCCCGGCATCGCGCAGCAGGTTCACCCCGCCATCCCACAGGTCGAAATGCAGGAAATCCGCCTGCGCCGGCCGGAATGGCGCGCCCACGCGCAGAAAGCCCTGCGCGCCGGCCGCCCGCCAACCGCGCAGCCAGCCCGCGGCCCAGGGGCCGGCATCATCGGCCAACCGGCCGAAGCTGGCCTCCGCCCGGTCCAGATCCGGCGCCAAC
>JAIXVH010000357.1 GCA_027483125.1 Acetobacteraceae bacterium
CCAGCCGCCGCTGCCGCCCGTGGACCGCGACGCCGATGCGCTGATCACCCAGCTCTTCGCGCAGCACCCTGAGGCGCGGTTCCGCATCACGCAGACCGCCTTCGTGCAGGAACACGCGCTGGTGGCGGCCAATAACCGCATCCAGGAACTGGAGTGGGAGCTGGAGAACAGCAACCGTCAGGCGCAGGCGGCGAATAACCGCGGCTTCCTGGGCTTTGGTGGCTCGCGCCCCGCGCCCATGCCGCCGCGCCCGCAGCCGCAATATCCGGCGGGCATGAACCCGCAGGCGCTGCAGGGCCGCCAGGGCCCGGGCTTCCTGGGCACGGCGCTGATGACCGCGGCCGGCGTGGCCGGCGGCCTGGTGCTGGGCAATATGCTGATGAACGCCATTTCCGGTGGTGGGGCGGCGCAGGCCGCCTCCGCGGCCGGCGGCGGCGCCTTCGGGCAGGAAGCGGTGCCGACCTCGTCGGCCTGGACCGATCCGGGCGCGGCTTCGGGCTTCGGCGCGCAGGATGCCGCGGGCAGCTATGACAATGGCCAGGACGCCTTTGGCGGCCAGGGTGGCTATGACGACGCCGCCGGCGGGTATGACGACGAAGAGATGTGATAGGCTGATCACGTGAACGAAACCCGGCGGGGCGACCTGCCGGTTTTTTTTGTGCCCAGTTCCTACCCGCCGAACCAGGCCGCCAGCCGCCCGAAAGGCGGCCAGGCGACCGTCACCGCCGCTTGGAATTGCCACAGGACGCCCGCCGCGCCGACGACCAGCACCAAGGAAGCCGCCCAGGCCAGCCACAAGCCGATGCTTCGCGGCGCAGGAGGGGTCAGTTCCGGCTCAGCCGGCGCATCAGGCTCCGGCTCCGGCTTCGGCGGTGGCACCGGCGCCAGCACTGCCGTGGTCGCCGGCTCGGGCTCGGCTGGTGGCGCCGCAGGCGGCGCTTCGCTGGGTTCGATGATGCCTTGCGACGGTGTCGCGAACCATTGATGCCCGCAGCGCGCGCAACGCATCTGCCGCCCTTCGCCGATCATGGCGTCGGGCACGTTATAGGCAGCGGCACAGGCGGGGCAGGTCAGTCGCATCCGGCATGCATCCTACAACAGCTTTGACATGCGCTGAATCACCCCTCGGCCACCCGCCGGTAGCGCAGGCCGCGCGCGAGCCAGACGCCGACATCCATGCCCGTCACGCGCCCCGTGGCATCGCGGCGGATGGCCAGTGTCCAGTCACCAGGCGGCGCGTGGTCCAGGGCGCGCGGCATGGGAAGCAGCCAGATGTCGCGCCCGGCCTGTTGCAGGGGCTCCATGCGCCCCTGGCCCAGGAAGCCCGAGAATCCGCCATAGGGCGCGCCGCCGGCATCGGTGATGGTCAACTCCGCATCCAGCTCGGCGCAATGGTAGCGGCCAGCGATATCGGGTGCTGACTGGCCCGCGCGGGGGCGCAGACGGGTGGAGAGATTATCCTGCGGGCGGTCCAGCCACAGCCCGCCGGGGCCGGGCCGCAGGCGTGTGCGCGTGGTGCCGGCGCTGCCATCGGCTTGCAGGGAGAGCCGCTCCGAACCGCCGCCGAAACGCAGCCGCACCGCGCCAGGGCCGGCCATGTCGATACGGGCGGAGAGGCCGGTCTCAGGCTCGATCCAGGCGCCGAGCCAATCAGGCTCGGCCATCAGCGGGGCGGCCGCGCGGGGCGCGCGCAGCAGAGCGGCGAGAAGGTCCAGCGCCGCGGCATGCGCATCGGCCATGTGGTTGAACAGCACCACCACCGAAACCCGCAGCGCCGGCACATGGAAGCGATGGCTGCGCCAGCCGCGCAGCGCGCCGCCATGGCCGATCAGCGCATGGCCGAACTCCTCGCTGCGATTCAGCCCGAAGCCATAAGCGGCCGGCTTGCCATCAGCGAAAGTGACGGGCGCCGACAGCCTGGCATGCAGGCTGCGCGGATCATCGCGCGTGGCGTCGATATGCTTCTCCCAGGCGATCATGTCATCGAGTGACGCGCCCAGCCCGGCATCGCCGGTCCAGATGATGTTGTTGCGCGCCGGGTGGAAGCCCGACTGCACACTTCCCTCATAGCCTTCGGTGCCGTCGGGCATGGCGCGGGTATCGGCGGCGAGCAGCGCGCTGCGCATGCCGGTGCGGTCGAAAATGCCTTGCAGATGCTCGGCGAAGGAGCGGCCGCTCACGTCGGCGAGCGCGTCGGACAGCAGGCGGAAATTCTGGTTCACATAGGAAAAGCGGCTGCCCGGTGCGAATTGCAGGCTGCGCGTGGTGCTGATGACGCGCGCGGCCTCGGCATCGCCGAAGCTGCCTTCCACCGCCGCGCCGTGCAGCATGGCAACCGCCCAGTAGTCACGCAGGCCGGACTGGTTGTGCATGAGATGCAACGCATCGGGCGCCGCGCGCAGCAGCGGCAAGCGGGCGGCGATGGCTGCATCCAGCCGGGATGGCGCCCCGGCCTCCAGCACCGCGCCCACCGCGAATTGCTTGGTGATGCTGCACATGCGGAACAGGGTGGCCGGCGTGAAGGGGATGCGCCGTTCGGCATTGGCGTAGCCCCAGGCGTGCCGCGCCAGCACGCGGCCACGTTGCAGGACCGCGACGGCGCCGCCCGGCCCGGAATAGTTCCGCGGCAGATCGGCGATGCAGGCATCCAGGGCGGCGGTCTTGCTCATGATAGGCAGTGTTGCGCGCGACGCGCCGCCTGGGAACCGGGTGCGGTCAGGCGCGGTGCAGGGCCGCCTGCCCGCGCAGCAGCACGGCATCCAGATTGTCGAGGCAACGCTCGCCCATGGCGGCGCGCGTCTCGATCGTGGCGCTGCCCAGATGCGGCAGGAGCGCGACATTCTCCAGGTCGAGATAGCCGGGGAAGACGCGCGGTTCACCGTCATACACGTCAAGGCCCGCCGCACGGACATGGCCGCTGCGCAGCGCCGCCGCCAGTGCCGCATCGTCGACCGACGGGCCACGGCCCGAATTCACCACCAGCGCGCCGGGGCGCAGCATCGCGATGCGGTCCGCGTTCAGCCATTTGCGCGTCGCATCGCCGCCGGGCACATGCATCGACAGCACGTCAATGGCGCCGAGGAAGCCTGCATCCGTGTCATGGAACACGGCGCCCTGTTCATGCTCCGGGGCGGCGCGGCGGACATCGCGATAGTGGATCTCCATGCTCATGCCGCGCGCCATTGCGGCAAGCTTCTGGCCGATGCGGCCGAAGCCCAGAATGCCCAGGCGCTTGCCCTCCAGCGTGACGCCCATCAGCTGCGTGGGCGCCCAGCCATGCCAGGCGCCGGCGCGGACCATGCGCTCACCTTCGCCGGCGCGGCGGGCTGCCATCAGCATCAGCGTGAAGGCGATTTCGGCGGTGGCGAAGGACAGCACTTCGGGCGTGTTCGTCACCTCGATCCCGCGCGCGCGCGCGGCGGGGATTGCGATATGGTCGGTGCCGACGCTGAAGGTCGAGATGATCTTCACGCTATCCGGCAGGGCGGCGATGGTGGCCTCGCCCATCGGGTCGCCGGCGGCGCAGAGGATGCCGGCCGCACCCGCGGCGCGACGCGCGATTTCGGCGCCATCGCGGAACCAGGGGTCATCGGCGGTGTTCAGACGCGCGTCGTAGTCGCGCGCGGCACGGGCTTCGATGGCGTCGGGCAGATGGCGGGTGATCAGCAATGTCGGCTTGGTCATGTGCAACCCCTGGTTTGCGCGGCACCTATCAGCGCGCGCCCCGGCTTGCCAGGGGGGCGGGGCGGTAGGATGGTCATCGCAACGCTTTGGAGCATGTGACCATGGATCTCGGGTTGAAGGGCAAGCGCGCGGTGGTGATGGGCGCGTCGAAGGGCTTGGGCCGCAGCGTGGCCGATGCGCTGGCGCGCGAGGGCGCGGCACTGGTCATCAGCGGCCGCCAGCAGGCCAGCCTGGATGCCGCCTGCGCGGAGCTGCGCGCGCTGGGCGCGGCTTCGGCCACGGGCATTCCGGCCGATGTCGCGGAGATCGCGGATATGGACCGCCTGGCGGATGGCGCGATGGCGGCGATGGGCGGCATCGATATCCTGGTGCTGAACCATGGCGGCCCGCCGCCCGGCACCGCGCTGGACATGGATGAGGCGCTGCTGGCGCCCTGGTTCCAGCGCATCGTGCAGAGCCCCGTGCATATGGTGAAGCGCGCCCTGCCCGGCATGCGCGCGCAACGCTGGGGGCGGGTGGTCTCCATCGCCTCCACCGGCTTGCAGCAGCCGATTCCGAACCTGGTGCTGTCCAACACGCTGCGGGCCGCGCTGATGGGCTATCTGAAGACGCTGTCCAACGAGGTGGCGGGCGAGGGCATCACGGTGAACTGCGTCTCGCCCGGCGCCATCCGCACGGACCGCAGCATCGAGACGGCGAACAGCCTGGGCCAGAAGACCGGCAAGAGCGTCGATGAAGTGATCGCCGAGCGCAGCAAGACCATCCCGGCGCTGCGCTATGGCGAGGCGTCGGAATTCGGGCCCACCGTGGCGTTCCTGTGCGGCCAGCCGGCCAGCTATCTGACCGGCGAAGTGATTCGCGTGGATGGCGGCATGGTGCGGGCCTTTTGATGCCGCAAGCGATGTTGGCGACCGATTCAGACCTCCGGGCTGCGCCCTCCGGCCATCGCACGCGGATCGCCGCCGATATCGGCGGCACCTTCACCGATGTCGCCCTGGAGAGCGACGCGCAGCGCTGGACCACCAAGGTGCTGACCACACCCCACGCGCCCGAGGAAGGCGTGCTGGATGGTGTGCGCCAGGTGCTGGCCAAGGCCGGCATGGGCCCTGGCGATGTCGCGCTGATGATCCATGGCACGACGCTGGCGACCAATGCGATCATCGAGCGCAAGGGCGCGCCCACGGGGTTCATCACCACGGAGGGGTTTCGCGATGTGCTCGCACTGGGCAATGAGAGCCGATACGACCAGTACGACCTGAACATCGCGCTGCCGCAGCCGCTGGTGCGGCGCCGTCATCGGGTCACGGTGCGTGAGCGGTTGGACAATACCGGAAAGGTGCTGCGTGCGTTGGATGAGGCCGCGGTGGCCGAGGCCGCGCGCTTCCTGCGTGCGGAGGGCATGCAGGCCCTTGCGATCGGGTTTTTGCATGGCTTCGTGAACCCCGCGCACGAGCAGCGCGCGGCGGCGATCGTGCGCGAAGTGTGGCCGGAAGCGCCGATCAGCCTGGCCAGCGAAGTCTCGCCGGAAATGCGCGAGTGGGAGCGGTTTTCGACCACCGTCGCGAATGCCTATGTGCAGCCGCTGATGGCCGGCTACCTGGCGCGGCTGCGCGAGGGGCTGACGGCGATGGGGATGGCCGCACCCGTCTTCATGATGCTGTCCGGCGGTGGGCTGACCAGCATCGAGACGGCGTCGCGCTTCCCGATCCGGCTGGTGGAATCTGGTCCCGCAGGTGGCGCGATTTTCTCGGCCTATGTGGCGCGGCAGCGCGGCTGGAAGAAGGTACTCAGCTTCGACATGGGCGGCACCACGGCGAAGGTCTGCCTGATCGACGACTTCACGCCGCAGGCGGCGCGGCATTTCGAGGTGGCGCGCATCGGCCGCTTCCAGCGCGGTTCGGGCATGCCGCTGCGCATCCCGGTGATCGAGATGGTGGAGATCGGCGCGGGTGGCGGGTCGCTCGCGCATGTCGATGCGCTGGGGCGTATCCAGGTTGGGCCGGAAAGTGCGGGCGCGATGCCGGGGCCGGCCTGCTATGGGCGCGGCGGCCAGAAGCCCGCGGTGACGGACGCGAATTTGCTGCTGGGCCGCTACGATCCGGCGCGCTTCGCGGGCGGCACGATGGCGCTGGATGGCGCGCAGGCGGCGGCGGCGATGTCCGCCGAAGTGGGCGCGAAGCTGGGGCTGGATGCGCCGATGGCGGCACTCGGCGTGGTCGAGGTGGTCGACGAAAACATGGCCAATGCCGCGCGCGTGCACGCCATTGAATCGGGCAAGACCTATGAGGGGCGCGCCATCGTGGCCTTCGGCGGTGGCGGGCCGGTGCATGGCTATCGGGTGGCGGAGAAGATCGGCGTGGACCGTATCCTGGTGCCGTCCGGCGCGGGGGTGGGCAGCGCCATCGGCTTCCTGCGCGCGCCGGTGGCCTATGAGGTGGTGAAAAGCCTGTACCAGCGCTTCGGGCGCTTCGACCGGGCGGCGGTGAATGCGCTGCTGGCGGCGATGAGCGCGGAGGCCGCGGGCGTGGTCGCGCAGGGCAGTTTCGGCGCGCCGACGGTGGAGCAGCGGATCGCCTATATGCGCTATGTCGGCCAGGGGCATGAGATCGCGGTGGCGATGCCGGCGCGGGATTTGACCGATGCGGATGTGGCCGCGCTGCGGGCGGATTACGACC
>JAIXVH010000407.1 GCA_027483125.1 Acetobacteraceae bacterium
CGCCGGCATGATCGAGGCACTGCCCACGGTCGCCTATGCCGCGCGCATCACCCATGGCGCCGAGCAGGCGGTGCGCATCACCGCCGTCAATTCCACGCTGCGGCAATTGACCGGCTGGGAGGCAGCCGTATTCCAGGATGTGGCGCGCTGGCAGCGCACCATCGACTGGGGCAGCTATCCTTCCGGCCCGCCATTGCTCGAACGCCTGGGCCAGGCCGCGCCCGAGGGTGATGCAGCCCCGCCGGAAGCCCAGGTGGAGTACCGCCTGCGCCGCCCCGATGGCACATGGATGTGGCTGCGCGAGACCGCCAAGGTGGTCGCCCGCCATCCCGGCCATGTGGATGTGCTTGGCTGCCTTGCCGATGTGACGCGCGAGCGCGAGCTGGCCGCCCAGGCGGACAGCGCGAGCCGCGTGGCCGCGCGCGGCGCCATGGCCGCGGGCCTCGCCCATGAATTGAACCAGCCCTTGGCGGTGATGTCGCTCGCCGCCGAAAACGCGCTGGAAGCGCTGGAAGAGGGCGCCGCCGGCATTCCCGAGGCACTGACCCGCCTGCGCCGCATCGCGACGCAAGCCGAGCGCGCCAAGGTGATCGCCGCCCAGTTGCGCAGCTTCGCCCGGCTCGAGGCCGCGGTGCTGGAGCCGGTCTCACTGCATGCCGCCACCCGCGCCGCGCTCAGCCTGACCAACGCCACGCTGCAGGAGAACGGTGTCGAGGTGGCGCTGCGCCTGGACCCCGCGCTGCCGGCCGTGCGCGGCCAGCCGGTGCTGGTGGAGCAGGTGATCGTCAACCTGATCCTCAACGCCAAGGATGCCATGGCCGCGCGCGCCGAAGGCCCGCGCCGGCTGATCATCATCGGCGAACCGGGCATGGAGGCGCATGAGGTGCGCCTTTTGGTGAGCGACACCGGCGGCGGCATCCCGGCCGAGGCGATCGAGCGCGTCTTCGACCCCTTCTTCACGACGAAGTCATCGACCAAGGGGACGGGCCTTGGCCTGCCGCTCTGCCGGTCCATCATGCTGCGATTCGGCGGCGGGATCGCGCTCACCAACCTGCCCAGCGGCCTGGGCGCTGAGGCGGTGCTGACCTTCCAGCGCGCGCGCAACCCGAATGCCGAGGCGCTTCAGGCCCAGCCGCTGTCACAAGGGGTCTAGCCCGATGCCGCTGATGCGGCCTAGGAGTCGCGCATGCGCCTTCTGCTTCCCCTGCTGATCATCCTGGCCTCCTGCGCGCCGCCGATCGAGACGCGCTACCTGCCGCCCCCCATGGAAATGGGCGGGGCGGATGGGATGTGCGCGGCGCAATGCGAGATCACGCAAAGACAATGCATCAATGCCGCGCAGTCCAGCGTGGGCGCCTGTTTCGGCGCCGATGCGGTGATGGCGCGCGGCTTCAATGCCAGCGGGCGCGCGGTGGGGGCTGGTGTCGAGGCGCCGATCTGCCTGGCGGACCGGATGGCCTGCCAGGCCAGCTTCAATGCCTGCTGGCAGGATTGCGGCGGCGTGGTGCAGCAGCTGCGCGCAGGGCCGGTGCGGGAGCGGGAGCTGACCACGCCCTTCGTGGTGCCGCCCTTGCCGGGTGCGGCGCGGCAGACGCCGGTGCCGGCGCAGCGGATGCGAATCCGGCGCGAGGATATGCAGCGCGACGGCTTGATGTAGGCGGGGATGGTGCTGCCAGAGAGGATTGAACTCTCGACCTCTCCCTTACCAAGGGAGTGCTCTACCACTGAGCTACGGCAGCAACGCGGGCCGAATAGCCGCACTGCGCACGCGCCGCAAGCCCGCTCGACGCTGCGCGCTACCCGCAAGCCCGCTTGACGCCGCACGCTACCCGCAAGCCAGCTTGACGCCGCGCGCTACCCGCGCGACGCACCCCATCATGCCCGACAAGCCCCAGCCCTCCAAGGAAGAGCGCCTGGCCGCCGCGCTGCGGGAGAATCTGCGCAAGCGCAAGGCGCAGGCCCGGGCGCGCGAAGCCCCGCCCCCGCCGCCCAAGCCGGACGAGAAGAAGTAGCGCGGTTGCGGCCCCCTGCCCCCTGGTCTATCGGGGCCCTCCACCCCAACCCACCAGGCCTCGCCACCCATGCCCATCATGCCCGACAGCTGGATCCGCCGCATGGCCGCGGAACACGGCATGATCGAACCCTTCGTCGAGGCGCAGCAGCGCCAGGGCGTGATCAGCTATGGTGTGTCCAGCTACGGCTATGACGCCCGCGCGGCGGCCGAGTTCAAGATCTTCACCAATGTCGACAACGCCATCGTCGACCCCAAGAGCTTCGACGATACCGGCTTCGTCACGCGCACGAATGATGTCTGCATCATCCCGCCCAATTCCTTCGTGCTGACGCACACCATCGAATATTTCCGCATCCCGCGCGATGTGCTGGTCATCTGCCTCGGCAAATCCACCTATGCCCGTTGCGGGCTGATCGTGAACGTCACGCCGCTGGAGCCCGAATGGGAGGGCCAGGTCACGATCGAGATCAGCAACACCACGCCGCTCCCCGCCAAGGTCTACGCCAATGAAGGCATCTGCCAGTTCCTGTTCCTGAAGGGCGATGCGCCGCCCGAGGTCAGCTACAAGGACCGCCGCGGCAAATACATGGGCCAGCGCGGCGTCGCGCTGCCGAGGCTGTGATGGGACGGTGGCATTGGGGAGGGCTCTGCCCTCCCCAAACCCCACCCGCCAAAGGCCGAGAGGCCCTTGGAACCCGGGTGATGGCCAAGTCGTGGGAGGGGCATGGCGTGCCCTTCACCGCGGGCGTGCCCGTGATGCCCCTCCCACGACTTGGCCATATCTCTCGGCGGGTCCAGGGGCGCCACGCCCCTGGCGGGTTGGGGTTTGGGGAAGGGCAGAGCCCTTCCCCAAGACCGCCCTCCCCAGCACAGGACGCCGCCTGATGGACCGCATCCGCATCCGCGGCGGCCGCCCGCTCAACGGCACCATTCCCATCTCCGGCGCCAAAAACGCCGTGCTGGCGCTCATGCCCGCCGCCCTGCTGGGCGATGGCGCGCTGACCCTGTCCAACGTGCCGAACCTGGCGGATGTGCAGACCATGACCGCGCTGCTGCGCGAATTGGGCATGGGTGTGGCGCATGACACCACCGCGCGCACCACCACCATCACCGGCCCCGCGACGGCGCATGAGGCGCCCTATGACATCGTGCGGAAGATGCGCGCCTCGGTGCTGGTGCTGGGGCCGCTGGTGGCGCGGCACGGCATCGCGCGCGTCTCGCTGCCCGGTGGCTGCGCCATCGGCACGCGCCCGGTGGACCTGCATTTGAAGGGCCTGGAGGCGATGGGTGCCACCATCGCCGTCGAGGGCGGCTATATCGAGGCCCGCGCGCCCGAGGGTGGCTTGCGCGGCGCGCGCATCATCTTCCCCGTGGTCTCGGTCGGTGCCACCGAAAACCTGCTGATGGCCGCGACCCTGGCCAAAGGCGATACCGAACTGGTCAACGCCGCGCGCGAACCCGAGATCGAGGACCTGGCGCTCTGCCTGATGCGCATGGGGGCCCGCATCGAGGGCATCGGCACCGACCGCCTGCGCATCCAGGGCGTGGGCGCGCTGGCCGGCGCCGAACACCCCGTCGTCGCCGACCGGATCGAGGCCGGCACCTATGCCTGCGCTGCCGCCATCACCGGCGGCGAGGTGCTGCTGGGCGGCGCCAGGCTCGACCATCTGGGCGCCGTCGCCCGCGTGCTGCGCGAGGCAGGCGTGGGTGTGGCGGAAGAACCCGCGGGCCTGCGCGTGTCCCGCATGAACGGCCTGCATGGCGTGGATGTGGTCACCGAACCCTTCCCCGGTTTCGCCACCGACATGCAGGCCCAATTCATGGCGCTGATGTGCGTGGCGCAGGGTGCCAGCATGGTCACCGAAACCATCTTCGAAAATCGTTTCATGCATGTGCCCGAGCTGGCGCGCATGGGTGCTCGCATCAATGTGCATGGTGCCAGCGCCATCGTGCGCGGCGTGCCATCGCTGTCCGGCGCGCCGGTCATGGCCACCGACCTGCGCGCCAGTGTCTCGCTCGTGCTGGCGGGCCTGGCCGCGCGCGGCGAGACCATCGTCAACCGCGTCTATCACCTTGACCGCGGCTATGAACGGCTGGAAGACAAGCTCGCCGCCGTTGGCGCGGATGTGGAGCGCATGAAGTGACCAAGGGGCGGAAACGACATCGACACAGCTTCGCGTGATCGCCGTCATATCGTCACACCCTTTGCGTTAGCTTCGGACATGGACCAGCCACTTCCCTCCCCGGCCATTGGCGGGCTTTCCGCCCCGCTCGTCATCGCCCTGCCCAAAGGGCGCATCCTGCGCGAATTGCTGCCGGTGCTCTCGCGCGCGGGGCTGATGCCCGCCGCGGATTGCGCCGATGAAGACAGCCGCCGCCTGCGCTTTGAGACCGCCGATGCCGCGGTCGATGTGATCCGCGTGCGCCCCTTTGATGTCGTGACCTTCGTCGCCCATGGCGCCGCGCAGATCGGCATCGCCGGTGCCGATGTGCTGATGGAATTCGACACGCCGGAGGTCTATGCGCCGCTCGACCTCGGCATCGCCGCCTGCCGTGTTTCGGTGGCAGCGCCGATCGATGCGCCGGTGGAGGACACATCGCGCCTCTCACGCATCGCGGTCGCCACGAAATACCCCAACATCGCGCGCCGGCACTACGCGGCGAAGGGTATCCAGGCCGAAATCGTCCATCTGAATGGCGCGATGGAACTGGCCCCTTCCATGGGCCTGTCGCGCGTCATCGTGGACCTGGTCGCGACCGGCGCGACTCTCAGCGCCAATGGCCTGCGCGAGACCGAGGTGATCGCCCAGGTCACCTCGCGCCTGATCGTCAATCGCTCGGCGCTCAAGACCATGCCCGACGAGATCACCGCGCTGATCGCGCGTGTCCGCGCGGCACTCGCATGAAGCGCCTCTCGACCACCGCGCCCGATTTCGAAGCGGGCTTCATTGCGCTGCTCGAAGACGCGCGCGAGACCACCCAGCGCGTGGATGCAGCCGTCGCCGCGATCATCGCCGAAGTGCGCGCGCGCGGTGACGCGGCGGTGGCGGAATACACCACCCGTTTCGACCGCTGGCCGGCGGAAAGCCTGCGCGTCAGCGCGGCTGAGATCACCGCTGCCGAGGCATCGGTCGCGCCGGAACTGCTGGCCGCACTCGACCACGCCGCGCAACGAATAGAAACCTTCCACAGCGCGCAGCTGCCCGCCGATATCCGCATCGATGACCGCGCCGGGCTGACGCTCGGCATGCGCTGGGGTGCCTTGGATGCGGTCGGCATCTACGTGCCCGGCGGCAAGGCGGCCTATCCATCCTCGGTGCTGATGAACGCGATTCCCGCGCGCGTCGCCGGCGTGCCGCGCGTGGCCATGTGCGTGCCCACGCCCGATGGCGTGCTGAACCCGCTGGTGCTGGCCGCGGCCCGCCGCGCGGGTGTGACGGAAGTGCACCGTATCGGCGGCGCGCAGGCCGTCGCCGCGCTCGCCCATGGCACCGCGACCATCGCGCCGGTGGACCGCATCGTCGGCCCCGGCAATGCCTATGTGGCCGAGGCCAAGCGCCAGGTTTTTGGTCGTGTCGGGATCGACAGCATCGCCGGTCCCTCGGAGGTCGTCGTTATCGCCGACGCCGGCAACGACCCCGCCCATGTCGCGATGGACCTGCTGGCCCAGGCGGAGCACGACGAAGCCGCGCAATCCATCCTCATCACCAATGACGCGGCTTTCGGGGACGCCGTCGCGGCCGCGGTGGATGCGGCGCTGGCCACCCTGCCCCGTGCCGCCATCGCCGGCGAAAGCTGGCGCGCGCATGGCGCGGTGATCCTGGTGCGCGATTGGGACGAAGCCGCGGCGCTGACCAACCGCCTGGCGCCGGAACACCTGCAGATCATGCTGCCGGACGCCGCGGCGCTCTTCGCGCGCATCCGCCATGCGGGCGCGGCCTTCCTGGGCCGCTGGTGCCCCGAGGCGGTGGGCGACTACATCGCCGGCCCCAACCATGTGCTGCCCACCGGGCGTTCCTCGCGCTACGCTTCCGGCCTGTCGGTGTTCGATTTCCTCAAGCGCACCACCTGGGTCGCGGCCGAGGAAGCAGGCCTGCGCGCCATCGGACCGGACGCCGTGCGCCTGGCCGAGGCGGAGGGGCTTTCGGCGCATGCCATGTCGATCGCGCAGCGACTCGCTTGACCTTGTTGCCGCCCCGCACCATGTTGCGGCCCGCGCGGGCGCCGGGTCCGCGCCTGCCCCCAATCCGGAAGGTTCCCATGCAGTTGGTGATGCATGTCTAAAGAAGACATGATCGAGTTCAGCGGCCAGGTGGTCGAATTGCTGCCCAATGCGATGTTCCGCGTGAAGCTGGACAATGAGCACATGGTGCTGGCCCACACATCGGGGAAGATGCGCAAGAATCGCATCCGCGTGCTGGCCGGTGACCGGGTGAATGTCGAAATGACGCCCTACGACCTGACCAAGGGCCGTATCACCTTCCGCTTCAAGTAGCGCGCCAGGCGCGGCGCTCCGGCCAGAACAGATGTCCCGCCCGCCCCTGATCCTTGCCTCCGGCAGTCCGCGCCGCCTGGAGCTTCTCGCGCGCATCGGCGTAACGCCCGATGAAGTGCGCGCGGCTGATATCGACGAGACCCCGCTCAAGGCCGAATTGCCCCGCCTGCTGGCCGCGCGCCTGTCGCGCGCCAAGGCCGACGCCGCCGCGACACCCGGCGCGCTGGTGCTGGCGGCCGATACCGTGGTCGGCGTGGGGCAGCGCATCCTGGGCAAGGCGCGCGATGCGGATGAAGCGCGGCGTTTTCTTGAACTGCTGTCGGGCCGGCGCCACCGCGTGATCACCGGCGTGGTGCTGGCAGGCCCGGGTGCCGAGCGCCGCGCCAGATTGGTCACCAGCATCGTCACCTTCCAGCGCCTGACCGCCGCACAGATCGACGCCTATCTCGCCACCGATGAATGGCGCGGCAAGGCCGGAGCCTATGCCATCCAGGGCGCGGCCGAGGCCTGGTGCCGCTTCCTCTCCGGCAGTCATTCGAACGTGGTGGGATTGCCCCTGCACGAGACAGCGCAACTGCTGCGGGGCGCCGGATGGCTCAGGCCGTAATCCGCATCAGCCGCTCGCCCGGCGAACGCCGCACCGCGCTGCTGCTCGATGGCGTGCTGCGCGAGGCCTGGGTGGAACGCCCGAGCCGGCCCGATGGCGTGGGCGATGTAGTGGCCGCGCGCGTATCGGCTCTCGCCCCCGCCATGGCCGGCAGCTTCGTCACCATGCCCGATGGCGCCACCGGCTTCCTGCCCGATTCCGAGGCGCGCGGCACGGCACTGCATGAAGGGCTGCTGGTGGTCGCGCGAATCACCCGCGCCGCGCAGGGCAGCAAAGGCCCGCGCCTGTCGATCAAGCGCGCCCCCGCGATGGCCGCGGCCGCGCCAGGCATCCTGGAGCGTGGGCCCGATGCCGCACAGCGCATGGCCGCGGCGCATCCTGACGCCGCGCGGATCGCCGATGATCGTGCGGAGGCCACGCGTCTGGCCGCGCAATACGACCCCCATGCCTTCGATGACGCGCTGGAGGCCGAGTTCGACACGCTCGCCGAACTGCGCGTAGCACTGTCCGGTGGCGGCGTGCTCTGGGTGCAGACGACACAGGCGCTGACCGCGCTGGACGCCGATGCCGGCGCGCAATCCGCCGGGCGCGACCGCAACGCGCAGCGCCGCTTCAACACCGTCCTGGTCGCCGAGGCCGCGCGGCAGATCCGCCTGCGCAACCTCGCCGGCGCCATCCTGCTCGACATCGCGGGGCTGGCGGTGAAGGAACGCGCAGCCTGGGAAGCGCCGCTACGCACGGCCCTGGCCGCCGACCCGCTATGCGAGTTGCTCGGCCTCGGCCCCCTCGGCCTGTTCGAGATGCGGCGCGCGCGCATCCACCTGCCGCTGGCCGATACGCTGGCTGATCCGGTGACACCCGCGCTGCGCCTGCTGCGCCAGGCCGCGCGCGAGGCCGCAGCCGCGCCGCATCGCCGCCTGGCCCTGCGCGCGCCCGCCCGCGCGCTGCAAGCCCTGCGCGCCATGCCCGAGGCGCTGGCCGAATACGCAGCCCAGGCCACGCACCCCATTACCCTTCAGGAAGGCCCGCCCGAGATCACCGATGCCTGAGACCAAGCCCTGCCCGGTCTGCCGCAAGCCCGCCGCACCCAAGCCGCTGGCGCCATTCTGCTCGGAGCGCTGCCGCCAGGTCGATCTGGGGCGCTGGCTGACGGAGGCCTATGTGGTGCCCGGCCCCCCGGCGGGCGAGGAGACAGAGGCGGATTGATCAGGCGTCTTCAGTCTGATCAGTGAGCTGGCCTGCAGACAGGCATCAGAAAGCGAGCAGGTTGTCGCGGAACATCTCGTGCGGGTAGTCGCGGCGCGACAGGCCGCGCGCCTGCAAGGCCGGTACCAGGCCATCGACAATCTCCGCGATCACGCGGCGGCTGGTGTCGTTGGTGGTGATCAGGAAGCCATCGCCGCCGACCTCCTCCATCACTTCGGCCATGCGGCGCGCGACCGTGTCGGGGCTGCCCACCAGGTCCACACTGCCCGGATTGCCGCGCATCGCCATCATCGCCTGGCGCAAAGTCTTGTTGCCGGCAACGCGCTTGAAGTCGTCGAGCGATTGCTGATGCCCATTGGTGGTCAGGTGCATGGACGCGACCGGCGCATCCAGATCATAGGCCGCGAAATCGATATTGGTGATCTTGCCGAAATGGCCCAGCAGTTGCGGCAGCGAGGCCTCGGCGCGGCGGTAGCGTTGCTCCTGGCGCAGCTGCGCCTCCGCATCCGTCTCGCCGATCAGCGGGGAGACCAGGAACAGCACCTTGATGCGGTCCGGGTCGCG
>JAIXVH010000108.1 GCA_027483125.1 Acetobacteraceae bacterium
ATTTCCCGACCGGGCAATTGGCGCGTCGCGGCCTGGGCGCGGCGGATCTGCGCGCGTTGAATCCGCGCCTTGTCGTGCTGTCCTGCACCGGCTTCGGGCAGACCGGTCCCTACGCGCGGCGCAAGGGCTACGACACGGTGTTTCAGGCCATGGCGGGCTGGTTGTCATTGACCGGGGAGCGTGGCGGCGGGCCGGTGAAGCCGGGGCTGCCGGTGGCGGATTTGACCAGCGGGTTGTGGGCCGCGATCGCGCTGCTCTCGGCGCTGCTGGGGCGCGAGCGTGGGGGCGGCGGCGCGCATATCGACCTGTCGATGTTCGATGCGCAGGTGGCGCTGCTGACCATCGCGGCGGCGCGCTATTTCGCACTGGGCGAGGTGCCGCCGCGCCTGGGCACGGAGCATCCGGGCCGCGTGCCCAGCGCGTCCTTCCGCTGCCGCGACGGGCGCTATTTGCACATCACCGCGAGCGACCAGCATTGGGCGCCGCTGTGCTCCGCGCTCGGCCTGCCGCCCGCGCCGGAACTGGCAGAAAACGCCGCGCGTGTGGCGGCACGCGAGCAGGTGATGGCGATGATCCAGGGCGCGCTGGACGGCATGACGCGCGCCGAAGCCGTCACCGCACTCGACGCCGCCGATGTACCCAATGGTCCGGTGCTGGCGCTGGATGAGGTGCTGGCCGACCCGCATGTCGCGGCGCGCGGCAGCGTGGCGGAATTCGCGCATCCGCTGCTCGGCGCCTTTCCCGCTTTGCGCAACCCGCTGCGCTTCGATGGCTGGGAAGACCCGGCGCTGGGCACGCCGCCGCTGCTGGGCGCGGATACCGACGCGCTGCTGCGCGACATGCTGGGATATGACGCCGCGCGCATCGCCGCGCTGCGCGAGGAGGGCGCGATTTGACCGAGCTTCTGTACGAACTGCGCGACCATGTCGCGACCTTCACCCTGAACCGGCCGGAGGCGCGCAACGCGCTGAACAACGCCCTGGCCAGCGCGCTGCATGCGGCGTGCCGGCGCGCCGTGGCCGAGGATGCGCGGCTGGTGCTGGTGCGCGCCAATGGCCCGGTCTTCTGCGCCGGCGCCGATGTGAAGGAGCGCGCCGGCATGGAGGAGGATGCGATCCGCGCGCGGCGCATCCGCGCCTTCGCGGCCTATGATGCGCTGGAGCATTTGCCGATGCCCACGGTCGCGGTGGTGCATGGGCCGGCGATCGGCTCGGGCGCGGAAATCGCGGCCTGTTGCGACTTCGTGGTGGCCACGCCCGCCGCGCAATTCCGCACGCCAGAGGCGGTGCGCGGAACGGTGGGCGCCACGCAGCGGCTGCCGCGCGCGATCGGCAAACAGCTGGCCAAGGACCTGATGTTCACCGGCCGCGCGATGAGTGCGGAGGAAGCGCGCAGCATCGGCTTCGTCACGCGGCTGGTCGCGCCCGAATCACTGGAAGACGAACTCGCCGCCATCGCCAAGACCATCACCGCCGCGCCGCCCGCAGCACTGCGCCTGGCGAAACGCTGCGTGGATGAGGGCGTGGAGATGCACCCGCGCGGCGCACTCGCCACCGAGATTCTCGCCATCGAGGAGAACCTGTTCAGCGGCGACTGGAAGGCAGGCATGCGATGAGCTGGCGCGTGCCCGACATGCTGGCCGCGCGCGTCGCGGCACAGCCGGATGCGGAAGCCGTGGTCGCACCAGATGCTCGCTGGAGCTGGCGCGAACTGGACGCAGCCGTGACCGCCCGCGCCGCCACCATGCACGCCATGGGCCTGAAGCGCGGCGACTTCATCGCCATCCTGCTGCCCAATGGCGCGGAATGGGTGGCGCTGTTCCTGGCGGCGGCGCGGCTGGGCTGCGTGACGGTGCCGGTGAATACGCGCTTCAAGCCCGCCGAAATCGAGGATGTGCTGACCCGCACCGATACGCGCATCACCTTCACCACGCGGCATTTCCTGGGGCTGGATTTCCCCGCCATGCTGGGCAATGCGCCGCACATCATCGTGGAGGATCAGCACTGGCAAACAGGCCCCTTGCCGCCACTGCCCGATGAGCATGACCCACTGCTGATCCAGTTCACCAGCGGCACCACCAGCCGGCCCAAGGGGGTGGTGCTGACGCAGCACGCCATGCTGCGCAACGCGGCCAGCGTGGCCGAGAGGCTGCGTGCGTCTCCGGCCGATCGCTATTTGAACAACCGCCCCTTCTTTCATGTGGCGGGCACGACGCTGACGCTGCTGGTGTGCCTGTGCAGCGGTGCCACGCTGGTGACACCCACGCATTTCACCGCACCCGAAGCGGCGCGCTTGCTGGCGGAAGAAGCCTGCACAATGTGCAGCGGCAACGACACCATCTTCCAGATGATCATGGATGAACCGAGCCTGGATCGCGCGCGGCTGAAGCTGCGCGGCGGCTGGGCGGCGGCCGGTCCCGTCACCATGCGCCGCATCGCCGCAGAGCTTGGCGCGCATGGCGTGTGCAACGCCTATGGCCTGTCGGAAGCGGCACCCAATGTCGGCTTCTCCTTCCCCGATGACAGCCTCGATGACCGCGCCGATGGCTGGTTGCCCACGCATGATGGGCTGGAAGTGGCCATCTTCCACGATGATGCGCGCGCACCCGCCGGCACGCAGGGTGAGATCCGCGTGCGCGGCTGGTCGCTGATGCAGGGCTATCTGAAGGACCCCGAGAACACCGCCAAGACCATCGGCGCGGATGGCTGGCTGCGCACCGGTGACCTTGGCGTGATGGATGCGCGCGGCCGCTTCCGCATGGTCGGCCGGTTGAAGGATGTGTTCCGCGTGGGCGGCGAGAATGTCGCCCCGGCGGAGGTGGAAGAGGCGCTGCAGGCGCACCCCGATGTCGCCGTCGCGCAGGTGGTGGGCGTGCCCGATGCGCGACTGGGCGAGGTGCCCGCCGCCTTCGTGCGCCTGGCCGCGGGTGCGACCATCACGCCCGAGGAATTGCTCGCCTGGCTGCGGCCGCGCGTCGCCGGTTTCCGCCTGCCACGATACCTGTGGCTGGTGGATGATTTCGAGGCGATCGGCATGACCGCCAGCGGCAAGGTGCAGAAGACGAAGCTGCGCGACGAAGCGCAGAAACGATTGACGCCCGCGCAGCCCGCGTGAAACCCTGATCGCACGGCCCCGCCAGATGGGCCGGCAGAAGGGAGATGTTCCAATGCGTGTCGCACGCCGCACGATGCTGCTTGGCAGCTTGGCCGCCCCGTTGGCCGCCCCTGGCGCCATCGCGCAGACATGGCAGCCCAGCAAGCCGCTGACCTACATCATCCCCGGTGCCGCCGGCAGCGTGCTGGATGTGGCCGCGCGGCTGATGGCGCAGAAGATGGGCGTGATGCTCGGGCAGAATGTGTTGGTCGATAACCGCCCCGGCGCCGGCGGCATCGTGGGCGGTGAGGCCACGCTGCGCGCCGGCGCCGATGGCCACACCTTCTACAACGGCAATATCGCGACCTTCGCGATCGCGCCCTTCATCCTGCGGCACAATCGCTGGGATGCGCGGCGCGATTTCGTCGCGGTGCATGGCGTGGGTGCGGCACCCAACCTGATCGTGGGCGGGCCGCACACGCCCTGGACGCGCATTAGCGAACTGGTGCCCTATGCGCGCGCCAATCCCGGCCGCGTCACCTTCGCGGCCAGCGCCGGCGGCGCGCAGCATCTGGCGGCCGGGCTGTTCATGCGCGCGACCGGCGTGGAAATGACGCATGTGCCCTATCAGAACACCGTGCAGGCGCTGACCGACATCGCCGGCGGGCGCGTGGACCTGATGTTCGATTATGCGCTGTCGGCCCTGCCCTTTGTGCGCGATGGGCGGCTGCGGGGCCTGGGCTTCAACGCACCGCAGCGCGTCGCCGTCGCGCGTGACCTGCCGACGCTGCAGGATGAAGGCGTGCAGGGCGCCAACCTGCTCGGCTGGTCCGGGCTGTATGTGCCGACCGGCACGCCAGCGCCCGCCGTGGCGCGCCTGGCGGAAGTCACGCGCGCCGCACTGCGCGACCCCGATGTGATCAGGCTGTTCGACAGCACCGGCACCATCCTGCTGGACGCGATCGACGGCCCCGCCTTGGCCAGCATGCTGGATGAGGA
>JAIXVH010000076.1 GCA_027483125.1 Acetobacteraceae bacterium
GCAAGGGCAGCGTGGAGGGCCTGATCGCCGCCGAGACCGGCGATAATGCGTCTATCCCCGGTGGCATCATTCCCGCACTTGCGCTGGCGATTCCGGGCAGCGCGCCCGCCGCGGTGCTGCTGGCGGCGATGATCATCCATGGCGTGAAGCCGGGGCCGATGCTGATGATCGAGAACCCGCAATTCATCTATGACGTGGTGACGATGAACCTCTTCGCCACCATCGGCATCCTGTTCTTCGGGCTGTTCCTGGTGCGGCCCTTGCTGCTGGTGCTGACCATCCCGCGCAGCGTGATCATGCCGATCATCTTCGTGCTCTGCGTGGTGGGGTCCTTCTCCATCGCGCAGCGCTTGTTCGATGTCTGGACCATGCTCGGCGTGGGCCTGTGCATCTTCTTCCTGCGCCGATACGGCTATCACGCGGCACCCTTCGTGCTCGGCCTGGTGCTGGGTGACCTGCTGGACAAATCGCTGCGGCGTGGCCTGGTGATCTCGGATGGGGATCTCACGCCGTTCTTCACGCGGCCGGTCTCGGCGGTGCTGGCGGTGCTGGTGTTCGTCACGCTGGCGATGAGCATTCCGCGCGTGAACGCGGCGGTGCGGGCCAGCGTTGCGCGCGTGTTCCAGCGCCGCGCGGCGGGTTAAGGCACTGGCTGATCGGGTTGAACCGCCATGCGGTTCAACCCGATCGGAACCTGCTGAGGAATTCGCCCCGTTCTCTACCCGCGCAACGCCGTGATCTGCTTCGGATAGCTCGACGGATCGACACGCGCATCGACCAGCGACAGGCCATCGGTGGCCAGCGCCGCTGCCATGGCGCTGACGAAGCCCGCCTCGTCATCCGCGCGCCAGGCGGCCGCGCCCAGGCCGCGTGCAACGGCGGCGAAATCGGCCATCGGCCAATCGAGCCCGCCCTCGGGCAGGTTGCGCTCGCCCTTCTTGATGTCGATCAGCGAGAGCGTGCTGTCATTGAACACCACCACCGTCAGCTTCACGCCAAGGCTGGCGGCCGCGGCCAGTTCGCCCAGGCACATCAGCAGCCCGCCATCGCCGGTGAAGGCGATCGCGCCGCGCGCGGGGTCGTGCAGGGCGGCCGCGATGCCCGCGGGCAGCGCGTAGCCCATGCTGGCCAGCCCGTTGGAAATCAGCAGGTCGCCCGGATGTTCGGCCTGCCAGAAGCTGGTGGCGGGGAACATATGCGCGCCGGCATCGACGCTGATGCGCGGATGGCGCGCGATGGCGCGGCAGGCGGCCTGGGCCAGTTCCACCACCGCCTGCGGCGAGATGCCGCGATTGCCGCCGGGGCCGTTGGCCAAGGCGGCCAGCCATTGCGCGCGCAGGCGCATGATCTCGCGCGGGTCCCACCCGCCGGGCACGCCCGAAAGCTGCGCCAGTGACAGGCCGATATCGCCGGTCACCGTCACGGCCGGGACCATGTAGTGGGGCTGGCGCGGCACCAGCGCGATGTCGATCACGGGGGCTGTGAATTTCCACGGGCGCGCGATCCATTCGACCGGGTCCGCCCCGGCGAGGATGATGCAGTCCGCCTGCGCGATGACCGGCACTTCCGCGGCGCCACCGGTGAAGACGCCGGCGAAGAGCGGGTGCAGATCGGGCAGCACGCCCTTGCCCTTATAGGTGACCAGGACAGGGCATTGCAGCGCCTGGGCCAGCGCGCGCAGCTGCGGCGCGGCGTCCACCGCTTCGAGGCCGGCGATGATGACCGGGCGGCTGGCGGCGGCGAGGATTTCCTGCGCCGCGGTGATCGCCTGCGCGTCGGCGGCGGCGGGCGGGACGCGGGTGAAGGCGGCGGCGGGGCTGGCTTCGGCGCGGCTGGCCTCGCCCGTTACTTCCAGCAGGGCCGGTCCGTAGGGCGGGGTGAGTGCGGCGTGCAGGGCAGCATGGATGGCCGCACCCGGCACCGCATCGGCGCGCAATTGCGCGCGCGTGACCGGGCGCAGCATGGCCGCATGGTCAAAGACCTGGTGGGTGGCGAAGCTGCCTTCCTTGGCCGTGAAGCCATCGGCCAGGTGGATGACGGGCGCGCGTTCCAGGCTTGCATTGGCCATGCCATTGGCGGCGCTGGAGACGCCCGGGCCGCGCGTGGTGAGCACGGGGCAGGGCGCGCGGGTCAATTCGGCCATGGCGCCGGCCATGATGGCCGCACCCGTTTCGGTGCGGGCCAGGTGGAAGGCGATGCCCTCCGCCTTGGCGGCGGCCATCAGGTCCAGGCTGGAGCCGCCGCCGGGCACGCCGAACATGCACCGCGCGCCTGCCTGCTTCAGTGCCGCCATGATCACTTCCGCGCCGTTCATCTGTGCCTCCCGCTGATATCGCCGTGAATAGCCCCGGGGGCCGCCGCTGGACAGGCCATGCCCGGCTATGCCCTATAGGCATCACAGGGATGTTCGGGAGTATCAGCGGTGACAACCGCCTTTGACGAGATGCGCGACGGCCCGCTCGCGCAGAAGACCTATGCCGAGATCGACGCCTGGCTGGCCGAAGCGCCACTGCCGCGCCTGCTGGACAAGAGCGCGGAGGCGGAATTGCTGTTCCGGCGCCTCGGCATCACCTTCGCGGTGTATGGCGAAGGCGGCGACCCGGAGCGGCTGATCCCCTTCGACATCATTCCCCGCCTGATCGCGGCCAGTGAATGGCAGGCGCTGTCGGCCGGGCTGGAACAGCGGGTGCGCGCGCTGAACGCCTTCCTGCTGGATGTCTATGGCGAACAGAAAATCCTGAAGGCCGGCATCATCCCGAGTGCTCTGGTGCTGGAGAACGAGGCCTATCAGCCGCACATGGTGGGCTTCGCCCCGCCGGGTGGGATCTACACGCACATCTCGGGCATCGACATGGTGCGCACCGGGCCGGATGCCTTCTTCGTGCTGGAGGATAACTGCCGCACGCCGTCTGGTGTTTCGTACATGCTGGAGAATCGCGAGGCGATGCTGCGGCTGTTCCCGCGGCTCTGCACGCGGCACCGCCTGGCGCGGATCGACCGCTACCCGGAACACCTGCTGGCGACGTTGAAGTCGGTGGCACCCGAACGCGCCGGGCCCGACCCCAATGTCGTGCTGCTGACGCCCGGTTCCTACAACAGCGCCTATTACGAGCACTGCTTCCTGGCCGATGAAATGGGCATCGAGGTGGTGGAAGGGGCTGACCTGTTCGTCGATGAGCAGGACCTGGTCTTCATGCGCACCACCGCCGGGCCCAAGCGCGTGGATGTGGTGTATCGCCGCATCGATGACGATTTCCTGGACCCCGAGGTGTTCCGCAAGGACAGCCTGGTGGGCGTGCCGGGCATCATGCGCGCCTATCGGGCGGGGAATGTGACGCTGGCCAATGCGCCGGGTGCGGGCATCGCGGATGACAAGGCGATCTACCCCTATGTGCCGGAGATGGTGAAGTTCTACCTGGGCGAAGAGCCGAAGCTCGCCAATGTGCCGACCTTGCTGTGCGAGCGCGATGCGGATCGCGCCGAGGTGCTGGCCAATCTGGACAAGCTGGTGGTGAAGCTGGCCAAGGGGTCGGGCGGCTATGGCATGATGATCGGGCCGCATGCGGATGATGCGATGCGCGCCGAATTCGCCAAGCGTATCCGTGAGAAGCCGGCCGATTACATCGCGCAGCC
>JAIXVH010000445.1 GCA_027483125.1 Acetobacteraceae bacterium
CCGAAATGCAGCGCGGCATCGGCCGCGAAATCCTCGCGCAGCCAGCGATAGAAGGCGGCAAAGGCGTGGGTGGGCGCGAAGCCGCTTTCGAACAGCAGCCGCATCGGGTCGCCCTCATAGCCAAAGCCGGGCTGCACGCCGATGAAGACATTGCCGAATTGCGCGCCGAGCACATGGATGGAGGCGCCGTCGGATTGCTGGCGGCCTGGTGCGGGGCCCCAGGCGCGCTCGATATCTGCGAGCCATTTCTGCCGGCGCACATGCGTGTCGGTGGGAATGCGCGCATGCACATTGGCCAGCGCGCCGTATTGCGCGGCGTTGCCGTGCAGGATGCGGTCGCGCAGCGCGTCCACATCAGCCGGTAGTTCGACCGTGTAGCCCTCGGCCTTCAGGCCGCGCAGCGTGTTCCACAGTGACTCGAACACGGCCAGGTAGGCGGCGGTGCCGGTGTTGCCGGCATTGGGCGGGAAGTTGAAGATGACGGCGGCGATCTTGCGATCGGCGCGCGCGCGACGGCGCAGCGCGATCAGCTTGGCCACACGGCGCGCCAGCATATTGGCGCGTTCTGGCTCCGCGACCATGTTCTCGGCGCAGCGGATTCCGTCGCACCCGGGGCAGGGCGGTGTGCCAGGTGCGGCGCCGCAACGGCCGCCGAAAGTGATGGGTGCGATGGCGCCATCCAGCTCGGGGATGGCGACCATCATCGTCGCTTCCACCGGCAGCAAGCCGCGGTCGGAGCCGCGCCAGTCGGAGATGCGCTGGAACTCCAGCGGATGCGCGACAAGGTAGGGCACATCGAGCCGCGCCAGGATTTCCTGCGCGGCGCGCGCGTCGTTATAGGCAGGCCCGCCCACCAGCGAGAAACCTGTCAGCGACACCACGGCATCCACCGTGGCGCGGCCGTTCTCCATGAAGAATTTCTCGATCGCCGGGCGCGAATCCAGCCCCGCCGCGAAGGCCGGCACGACTTGCAGGCCCTGTTCTTCCAACGCCGCGATCGCGCCTTCGTAATGGCCCGCATTGCCGGCCAGCACATAGCTGCGCAGCAACAGCAGGCCGACGCGCCCCTTCTCGCCACGGCGCGGCAGGTCGCGCAGGCGTTCGGTGATGCGCGGCGGGATGTCGGGGTGGAACAGGCCGGTCTCGGGATATTCCACCGGGGGCGCGACGCGCAGCTTCGCCGCCGCTCCGGCGCGCGGGCCGGTCGCATAACGACTGACCAACAGGCGGATCATGTTGGCGATGTTGTCGCCGCTGCCCGCCAGCCAGTACTGCATGGTCAGGAAATAGGCGCGCACATCCTGCGCAGGGCCTGGGATGAAGCGCAGAATCTTGGGCAATTCGCGCAGCATCTTCATCTGGCCTGCGCCCGACGAAGCACCGGTCTTGGAGCCGCGCAGCTTCTTCAGCAAAGCCATGATGCCCTTGGCCTCGGCGGCCATGTTGAAGCGGCCGATGCGGGTCAGCTTGGTGACCTCGGGCGCCGAGAGCATGCCCAGCATCGCGTCACAGGATTCGCGCCGCGCCATCAGCGCGGGCAGTACCAGCTTCACGTGATCTTCCAGGAACAACATGGTCGCGATGATGATGTCGGCACGGGCTATATCGGCCAGGCAGTGCTCGAGTGCCGCGGAGTTTGCGGCCCAGTCATCGGCTGAATGGATCGCCAGGATCATCCCGGCATTGTCGCGGCCGAGCGCCGCGGAAGCCTCGCGCGCCGCAGCGCCGAGGTGGCTGTCCATGGTGACGATGGTGATGCGGATGGGGTGTGCCATGTCAGCGCGCGAAATGCGCTTTGGCGTCGTAGAGCGTCTCTACCGTGATGGTCGCGATGCCCTGTTCGGCTGCGAATTTCTCGGTGTTGCGGCGGGCCTTGCCGCGCACGAAGAAGGGGATCTTCTTCAATTCGCGCTCGGCATCCGGCGCCCAGTTCAGGGTGATGGCGGCAGGCGCTTCCAGCACTGCGACATCCTCGGCCGCGACGACCGGAGGCGGGGCCTCGGCGACCACGATCTGGCCGCTGCCCAGATGCGAGGGCTTGGCGCCGTCATGGAATTCATGGTCGTCGCGGAACATCGTCAGCAGATGTTCCTCCAGCCCCATCATCAGCGGGTGGACCCAAGCGTCGAACAGGACATTCGCGCCCTCGAAGCCCATCACCGGGGAGAAGCGCGCGGGGAAATCCTGCACATGCACGGGTGCCGAAATCACCGCGCAGGGCACGCCCAGGCGCTTGGCGATGTGGCGCTCCATCTGCGTGCCCAGCACCAGTTCCGGCTGCGCCTCGGCGATGGCGCGTTCCACTTCCAGATAGTCATCGGTGATCAGCGGCTCGACGCCGTACAGAGCCGCCGCCTGGCGCACATCGCGGGCAAATTCGCGGCTGTAGGTGCCAAGGCCGCAGACGGTGAAGCCCATCTCCTTCGCCGCGACTCGCGCGGCGGCCACGGCATGTGTCGCATCGGCGAAGATGAAGACGCGCTTGCCCGTCAGGTAAGTGCTGTCCACGCTGCGCGAATACCAGGGCAGGCGCGAGGCCTGTTCCACGGCGCTCGTGTCCAGCCCCGCCAATTCGCCCACTTCGCGGATGAAGTCCTGCGTAGCACCCACACCCATCGGGATGGTCGTGGTATGCGGCATGGCATGCGCGCGCTTCAACCAGGCTGCGGTGACGCCCGCAGTTTCGGGGTAGAGCACGACGTTGAAATGCGCCTCCGTCATGCGCGCGAGGTCGGTGGGTGACGCACCATTCGGCGCCACCAGATTCACCCGCACGCCCAGCGACTCCAACAGCCCGCGAATCTCGCGCACATCATCGCGATGGCGGAAGCCGAGCGCGGTAGGGCCCAGGATGTTGCAGCTCGCGCGCGGCGCGGGCGTGGTCGCGGGCCGCACGAAGGCGCGGCAGATCTGATAGAAGGTTTCGGCCGCGCCCCAGTTCTCCTTCTTGGAGTAGCTGGGCAGTTCCACCGGCACCACGGGCACCGGCAGGCCGGCGGTCTTGGCCAGGCCGCCCGGATCATCCTGGATCAGTTCGGCGGTGCAGCTCGCGCCCACCAGCAAGGCCTCGGGCTTGAAGCGTTCATAGGCCTCGCGCGCCGCGGTCTTGAACAGTTCGGCGGTGTCGCCGCCCAGGTCGCGCGCCTGGAAAGTGGTGTAGGTGACGGGCGGGCGCTTGCCGTCGCGCTCGATCATGGTGAACAGCAGGTCGGCATAGGTGTCGCCCTGCGGCGCGTGCAGCACGTAGTGCAGATTGCGCATGCCGGTGGCCACGCGCATCGCGCCCACATGCGGCGGTCCCTCATAGGTCCAGAAGGCGAGCTGCATCGCGTCAGACCTCCAGCAAGGCGGCGCGCCGCAGCGGGCGCGCGAATAATTCGGCGAGGTCAGCGGCCTGGTCGTAGCCCTGCACCGGGGTGAAGACGAGTTCGATCGACCATTTCGTGCGCAGGCCTTCGGCCTCCAGAGGATTCGCCAGGCCCAGGCCGCAGACGGTGATGTCGGCGCGGGCGGCTCGCACGCGGTCCAGCTGGCGTTCCACATGCTGGCCTTCGCTCAGCATCGTGCCCTCGGGCAGCGCTGCCAGTTCATGAGCCAGATGCGCGCGGTGCAGATAGGGCGTGCCGACTTCCGTCAGGCGCATGCCCAGTTCGCGCGAGAGGAAGCGCGCCAGCGGCACCTCCAACTGGCTGTCCGGCATGAAGAAGATGGATTTTCCCGCCAGCTGTTCGCGCATGCGCGACAGCGCCTCGCGCGAGCGGCG
>JAIXVH010000458.1 GCA_027483125.1 Acetobacteraceae bacterium
CGGCATTCCTGCGACACAAGTCTTGTTGAGTGGGAGCGAGGCGCGTGACAGTTTCTGTCATCAAAAACCAATATTTATACAGAATCCGCGCAATATCGGTTGTGGTGGCGGCGAGTCGCGCCGGCGTGACCGCTCATCTCATTCATTTGAGTGATGAGACGCTGCAATGTTCAAGAGTAGTCTCTCGCAGTGTTGATCTACCCATCAATTGCGCAAATGCATTGAGGGTGGTGTGTCTTCACGGAACCGCGCGGGAGGGTCGCTTGTTATCCTGTCATCGCATTACAGCGCTTGCGGCCCTGGGATTGCTCCTGCCCCATGTCACAGCGGCCCAGCCTGCGGAGACGACAGCCGCCGAACTGCGCAGCCTGCGTCAGGCGATCGAAGCCCAGCAGCGCAGACTGAACGAACAAGCCGCGCAGCTCGAACGGCAGCGCCGCCAGATCGACGCCCAGATGCGCGAGGTTGAGGCGCTGCGCGGCGCGCCCGCACGCCCGCAGCCCGCACCACGCACGCCAACTGCCGCGCGCGGCCAGGCCGCGGCGCCACCGCCCGCCGCCCAGACGCCAGCCACCGCGCCGCAGGCTGCCGCGCCCCTCGGCACCGCACAGGATGCCGCAGCCCAGGCCCGGCGCGATGAACGCCGCGTGCTCGACACCGACCCCACGCTATCGCGAATCGGCGGCGTGCTGACGCCACGCGGTGTGGTCAGCTTCGAGCCATCGATCGACTATGGCTATAATTCGCAGAACCGGGCGCTGGTGAACGGCTTCACCATCATCCCCGGCATCACCTTCGGCAATGTCGATATCCGCTCGGTGCAGAGCCGCACCCTGACCACCAGCGCCACCATCCGCCTGGGCCTGACCGACCGGCTGGAAGTCAACACGCGCATCCCGCTGATCTATGCCGCCAACTCCACCCAGACCGCGCCGGTGGACATCAATGCGAGCCCCGTCACCATCAGCCCGCAGGGCTTCGGCTTCGGCGATGTGGAATTCGGCGCCGCCTACCAGATCAACAGCGGCCAGCAGGGCTGGCCCGTCGCGATCGCCAATCTGCGCGTGAAGACCGCAACCGGGCGCAGCCCCTTCGACGTGCCCGTCTTCACCGTGCAGGACCCGCAGGGGCAATTCATCCGTGGCCTCGAACGGCGCCTGCCGACCGGCACCGGCTTCTGGTCGGTCGAGCCGGGCATCACCCTGGTCTACCCGACCGATCCGGGCGTGCTGTTCGGCGGCATCCGCTACATCTGGAACGTGGCCGACAGGGTGAACCTGCAGAGTGACACCGGTGGGCCGCCGCGGCGCACCCGGCTGAACCCCGGTGACGGTATCGGGCTGACCTTCGGCCTGGGCTTCGCGCTGAACGAAACCACCTCCCTGTCGCTCGGCTACGAGCATGTGCGCGTGTTCAACTCCTCGCAGGATGGACGCACGATCGCGGGCTCCAATTTCGATCTGGGCACGCTGAATGTCGGCCTGTCCTACCGCTGGTCGGACCGTGTGAGCGTCAATCTCGCCACCGCGATCGGTGTGACGAACAACACGCCCGCCGCACGCGTGCTGCTGCGCGTGCCGATCCGCTTCAACCTGTTCTGACCGCACGACGTCACTGTCACAGGGCGCACGTAACGTCACGCGTGACAGTGTCACAGCCCGCACTGTGGCTGCTCCGCCCGTCGCGCAAACCCAGGCTTTTCCTGCATTTTTTCACCCATGCCGTGGCTGGCACGGGGCTTGCTGTTCTCTCCTCGCGCCATGCCATCCCGGCGAGGCGACCATAACGGGAGAACAAGACCATGAAGTATCTTCTGCTGGCCTCCGCCGCCGTCATCGCACTGGGCGTCGGCGCTGCACAGGCCCGCTCGATGGACGAACACTATGCGAGCGCGCTGTCGGTCAACATCGGCAATGTCGAATCCAACCGCAGCGCCATCTACCGCGGCAGCAATGGCGTCTCGATGCTGCGCAGCTTCGATGGCTCACGCGGCGTGATGCAGGCGGCGCAGAATGCCGGCGCCAACAGCGCCATCCAGAACTCGACCGCCGTCGCGGCGCTCTGGGGCATCGAACTGGCCGAGCGCGATCCGAACCGGGCGCTCGCCACCTCGCGCAACCGGGGTGAGGTGCATGGCTCGGGCAATGACAGCACGCTGGGCCGCGAGTCGCGTCGCCGTTCCACGGGGCCGAGCCTGGAGACCGACATGACCAACTCCTTCGGTGGCGTGCGCGGCGTGGCGCAGGCCGCGCAGAATGCCGGGCCGAACAGCCTGCTGCAGAACAGCGTGGCCGTCGCCGCCCTGGTCTTCTGCGACCGTGGCTGCCCCGAGGTGGACCTGGCGCGCGCCGTCGCCACCTCGCGCAACAACGGCAATGTCGAGGACAACCGCGCGACCCAGTACGCCGGCACCTCGCAAGCCCAGATGACCAGCAGCTTCAACGGCGCTGCCGGCATCATGCAGGCTTCGCAGAATGTCGGCTCCAACAGCCTGCTGCAAAACAGCGTGGCTGTGGGCGCGATCCTGCCGCAGGCGGCCGCCGCGGGCTTCCTGCGCTGATCGGGCGCGGCATGCCGGCGGGGCGAGCCGCCGGCATGCATGCCCGCCCCAGTGAGAACGGCCCGCCGCGCAGGCCCAACGGCCTGCCCGGCATGTGCTCGACAACCTCCAGGAGTGACGCCATGCACAGGATCATGATCGCAGCCTTGCTGCTGTCCGCGCTGCCCGCCGCGGCGCAGACCCGCACGCCGCTCGAGGCGCTGATCGGGCCACCCATCGCCGCTGGCGATCTTGGCCAGGCGCGCGCGCGCGGCGCGGTCGAAGTACCGCTCAGCACCTCCGCGGCGACGCAGAGCGGCAACAGCGTCGGCGCCCATTCGATGACCGGCACCAACAGCATTGCGGGTTCGCTCAGCGGCAATGCGGGCATCACCACGGTGTTCCAGAACAGCGGCAACAATGCGCTGTTTCAGAACTCCACCACGCTCAACATCACCATCCGGTGATGCCGTGCGCGTGCCTGCGCTCCTGCTGATGGCGCTGTGCCTGGCCGGCTGCACCGGCATGTCCGCGCGCGAGGACAGCGGCGGCGTCAGCGTGCCCGACAGCATCGCCGGCAGCCAGGGCTTCGCGCTGCGGCTGGTCTCCTTCCGGGAGCGGCGCTTCGTCTCGACGATCCGCCAGCGCTATGATTTCTCCTGTGGCTCGGCGGCCATCGCGACACTGCTGACACATCACTACGCCCGGCCCACGACCGAGGAGCAGGTCTTCCGCGCGATGTTCGAAGGCGGTGACGGCGCGCGCATCCGCGCCGAGGGTTTCTCGATGCTGGACATGCAACGCTACCTGGCGTCGCGCGGGTTGCAGTCCAATGGCTACCGTCTTCCGCTCTCGCGCATCGAGGAACTGCGCATTCCAGCGATCGTGCTGATCGACCTTGCGGGCTATCGGCATTTCGTCGTGCTGCGCGGCATCCGCCCCGATCGCGTTCTGCTGGGCGACCCCAATCTGGGCACGCGGAGCATGCCGCGCGCCGAATTCGAGCGCGCCTGGAACGGCGTGCTGTTCTTCATCCTGGACCATATGGAGATCGCACAAGCGAGCTTCAGCCGCGCGGAGGACTGGAACGCCAGGCCGCGCGCCGCACCCGAACTGGCGCGCGGCATGATCGATCTCGGCGCCATCGGGATCGGCATCCGTGACAACCGCTTATTCTGAGGGGACCGACCATGCACAAATTGCTTCTGGCCGCTCTGCTGATCGCCGCCCCCGCCTGGGCGGCCCAGCCCCTGCCGCCTGAGGAACTCGATGCGCTGCGCGGCGGCTTCTCGCTGCCCGGCGGCATGGAGCTGCGCTTCGGCTTCGACATGACCACGAGCGTGGGCGGCGTGCCGATGCAGCAGTTCACCCTCGCGCCTGCGAGCCTGGCGGCGTTGTCGGGCATGGGCGGGCTGCCGGCTCGCGCGGATGTCATTCTGAACGGCGGCGCGACGCGCATAGAAACGCAGATCGGAAACGGCATCGGAACCATGATCCAGAACCGCATGGATGGCGCGCAGATCCAACGGTCGACGGTGATCGACATCGACATCGCCGGCATGCGCGGCATGCTGGGCCGCGGCTCGGCGCAGTCGATGACCGCCACCGCCCTGGAGGCGCGCCAGCGCTTCGGCCGATGAAACGCTGGCTCATCCTCGCGGGCTTGGCGCTGGCGGCACCAGCCGCGGCCGAGAGCGCCATGCAACGCCTGCCGATGCTGGGCGCGCCGCTCGAGCTGAGCGAGCTGTCCACCATCTCCGGCGGCAGCGCGACGGCGCCGCCCGCGCCAGCCTCCCCCCTGCCCGCCCGCATCATCCTGTGGGACGAGCTGCGCCGCGGCGGCGTCAGCAGCGGCGGCGCGCCGATCCTGATCGGACCCGGGGCGAGCAACGCGGTGACGTCACGATGATCCGCCTGGGCCTGGCATTGGCGGCCTGCGCATGGCTGGCCGCATGCAACGAGGCGCCGGTCGCAGCCGGGCCGCGCGCCGCGGCCGCGCTGGATGCAGCCCAGGTGCCGCCTGGCGCGCAGCGCGTGTCAGGCGCGGAATACCGCCGGCTGGTCTTCGGCAATTCGCTGGAACGGCGCATGCCCAGCGGCGCGGAGATGCTCATCTTCGTCGATTCCAACGGCCGCCAATCCCTGCGCATCCGCGGCGTGGACGGGCGCGACGGGCGCGATAGCGGCACGCAGACCCTGAACGGGGATTCGGTGTGCTCGCGCTGGTCACGCATCGATGCCGGGCGGCAGAGCTGCTTCGCCTATTTCCTGTTCGACGGCGCGCTGGTCGCGGTGGATCTGGCGGGCGAATTGCAGCCCACGCGCTTCGAGATCAGGCCCGGAAATCCCGGGAGCCTGTAGCCGGCGGCGGGCGCACCACCAGCACCGCCACCAGCGGCAGCAGCCAGATGATGCGCGCCTGGTAGCGGTAATGCGGCTTGGACAGCGCACCGCCCACGAAGGCATTGGCCGCGAGTGCTGCCAGCATGCACAGCACCAGCGCATAGCCCTCGCGCCAGCGCGCCCGCAGCGCGCGCCACAGGCCCAATGCCGCACCGAGGATCGCGAGCAGCAGCACGGGCCCATGCGGCAGGCGCGACGGCACGGCAATCGCCTCCAGCCGGTCGGTGAATTGCAGCGCGTGGCGCATCGCCAGCGCCTCACGCTCGGGGAAGCCCGAGGGGATCACGTGCCGTGCGAGATCACCCATGTCGCCGGGCGTGAACATGTCGTCGATCAGCACCATGAAGAATTGCCGGAAGGTGTTGGCAGCCATGGCGCGCGCGACCTCGACCGGATAGTCGCGCAGCGTGATGGAGACGATCTCGCGCGCTTCGGGTGCGATCTGCACGCCGCCGTCATTGCGCTCCACCCGATCCCGCGTGAGGTTCATCGGGCTGCCCGGGCCCCAGAGGAAGCGATCACTGTCCAGCGGCATGTCGTCGATGAACAGGCAGAGATGCCAGCCGGCAGCGGGGCAGCGATCGCGCAGCACCTGCACCGCCGGCCCGTCATCCTGCAGCCGCGCCAGCATGAAGGCCGAGCCATGGGCCGATAACGTCATGCGCCCGAAGTAATGCTGGTTGGCCGAGAGCAGCGTGATGACGGCCAGCGCGATGGGGGCAGCCACGCGCAGCACCGGCCAGGGCCGCAACCGCAGCACCGCCACCACCACCAGCAAGGACAGGGCGATGGGCAGATGCGACAAATGCGACGCGATGCCGAGAGCCGCGACCAGGCCCAGGCCCAGCATCTCCGCGCGCTTCAAGCGGGCCTCACCGAAGCCCAGGCCATAGAGGGCGAGCGCCACCAGCGGCGCGAAGACATCGGGCATGATCATCGCGGTGAACCAGGGCTGGCTGGTCAGCGCCGCCAGCCCCACGCAGAGCGCCAGATGCACCCCAGGCCGCGCGGTGCCGCGCGCCACGCGCTGCGTCACCCAGATCACCCATGATGTCACCGCGCCCTGCACCAGCGCCGGCGCCCATAGCGTGACCCCCTGGTGGAAGATGGCGATCAGCGGGCCATAGGCTGCGGTCTTATCCCAGGGCGGATCGCCGGTGATGATGTGCAGCAGATAGGCGCCGGTATCGACGAAGAGCAGCGGATAGCCGTTCAGAAAGGCCGGCCAGATCAGGATGGGCGCGGCCGCCAGCACGGCGATGATGGGATGCATGCGCGCCCGTTACGCGCAGCCCGCCAACCAGTCCAGCAGCAAAGCGTTGAAGAATTCGGCGCATTCCACATTGGGCAGGTGCATGGCACCCGGCACCAGGTGGAAGCGGCCATTCTGCACCAGGGATGCGATGCGTTGGCCCTCGGCGGGCGGCACGGCGTGGTCGTGTTCGCCGCAGACCACGGCCACCGGCAGTGTCAGGCGCGGCAGATGCGGGACATGGTCGAAACGGCTGATCGCCTCGGCACAGCCGGCATAGCCATCCGGGTGGGTGGCGGCGATGGTCGCCAGGATTTCGGCCGAGCGCTGGGGGTGGGCCGCGATGTAGGCAGGCGTCAGCCAGCGCTCCAGCGTGGCCTGGGCGATGGAGGCGCAGGAGCTTGTCGCGCGCACTTCGCGGATGCGCGGCCCCCAGATGGCATCGGCATTGGGCAGGGATTGCGGCAGCGCGTCGCAGATCATGACGCTGCGCAGGCGGGTGGGATGCGCCAGCGCCAGCGCCTGGCCGACCATGCCGCCGAGCGAGAGGCCGACATAATCCACCGCGGCGACATGCGCGGCATCCAGCACCGCGACCACATCCTGCGCGAGGCCGGACATCGTGTAGGCGCCGGGGCGCGCGGCGCTGCCGCCATGGCCGGGCAGGTCCAGGCGCAGCACGCTGTGCCCCGCGTTCAGCAGGGGCAGCATCTGCTCGCGCCACATGCCGGTATCGGCGGCGAGGCTGTGGACGAGGCAGA
>JAIXVH010000279.1 GCA_027483125.1 Acetobacteraceae bacterium
CGGTCTATGCGGAGTATTTCCCGGGCGACAAGCCGGCGCGCTACTGCATCCAGTGCGGCCTGGTGAAGCCTGGTGCGGTGGTCGAGATCGCCTCGGTCGCGCATATCGGCCGATGAAGCACACCAAGTGCGGCTTGGCCTTCACGGTGGAAGGCCCGGCCGATGCGCCAGCGGTGGTGTTGTCCGCGGGGTTGGGCGGCGCCTGGGCCTATTGGCGGCCGCAATTCCCAGCCCTCGATGGCCGCTTCCGCCTGGTGAAATTCGACCATCGCGGCACCGGTGCGAACCGTGCGGAACTGCCCACGCCCTACGCCATTGCCGATATGGCCGCGGATGTGGAACAGGTGCTGGACGCCGCCGGTATCGAACGCGCGCATATCCTGGGCCATGCGCTGGGCGGGCTGGTGGCGCTGGAATTGGCGCGGCATGCGCCGTCGCGTCTGCTGTCCATGGTGCTGGTGAATGCCTGGGCGAAGGCCACGCGCCATAGCGGGCATTGCTTCGATGTGCGGCTCGGGATTCTCTCGGCCGAGGGGCCGGCGGCCTATGTGAAGGCGCAGCCGCTCTTCCTGCACAGCGCGGCCTATATGGATGCGCATTTCGACAAGGTGCAGGCCGAGATCGAACACGGCACCACGCATTTCCAAGGTGCGGACAACCTGCGCGCGCGCATCAACGCGCTGCGTCGCTTCGACGCCACCGCGGACCTCTCTGCGATGCAGACACCGGCGCTGGTGGTGGCAGCCCAGGACGACCTTCTGGTGCCCTGGACCGCGAGCGCCGAACTGGCGGCCGCCTTGCCGAAATCCCGCCTGGAACTGCTGCCGCATGGCGCGCATGCCTGCAATGTCGAGCAGCCGGCACGGTTCAACGCGCTGCTGGATGAGTGGCTATCCCAAGCCTGACCTGGCGCGGATGATGCAAGACGCATCCTGCACCAAGGCCCGCATGGCGCGGCCTGCCGGATAGCTGGGCCGCCGCCGTGCTGGGCTTCGATGGTTCAGGCAGCCTTGCTGCCCAGCATCCGGTCGATCTTGGCCAGGCTCGCGGGATCCTGCGACAGCACCAGGCCGATGACCCCCTGTCCCGACCTGGCCACCCGCGCATCGATGATGCCCATGCCAGGCAGGTCGATCCGCACCGCCTGGCCGGAACGCAGGGACAGATTGCTCTCCAACCCGATGCCACCGCGCGACATGTCCCGCACCGGCAGGTTCTGCTCGCCATCGGGCAGCTGCAAGGTGCAGACCAGCCCTGGCATCGGACGGCGTACATACTGGCGACGGTTGCCCGGGTCGCGCATGGCGGTCAGGAACTGGTCCATCTCCCGCTGCATGTTGCTCGCTTCGTCCGAAAGATGGCCGGCGATGCGCGTGATGTCGCGCGCATTGCTATCGGTACGGCCGGCATCCTCGGCCATGGCGGCGGCGCTGGCCACGCTGTTGCGCGTCGCGACATCCACCTGCGCGGTGGTGCTGGCGATTTCCCGGGTGGCGGCCGCCTGCTGTTCCAGCGCGTTCGAGATGCCCGCGGTCAGTTCCTCGACCTGGCGGACCGAGGTTGCGATTTGCGCGATCGCCCGGCTGGCATTGCCGGTGCCGGCCTGCACCGCGTTGATGCGGCTGGCGATATCGGCCGTGGCGCGCGAGGTCTGGGCGGCCAGTTGCTTCACCTCACCGGCGACGACGGCGAAGCCCTTCCCGGCCTCGCCGGCGCGCGCCGCCTCGATCGTGGCGTTGAGCGCCAGCAGGTTGGTGCGGCCTGCGATGTCCTCGATCAGGCGCAGCACATCGCCGATTTCCTCGGCGGCGTTGGAGAGTGCCACCACCTCACGCTCGGACTCCGCGGCCTGGCGGGCCGTATCGGCAACGGAGGCCGCTGCATCGCGCATGCGCCCACCCACTTCGGCGACACTCGCGGCAAGTTCCGTGGTGGCTGCGGCGACGGTGCCCAGCGCATCGCTGTTGCCGCGCGCTGCCTCACCGGTGTTGACCGCAGCGTCGCGGGTGCGGCTCGCGACGGCCTGCATGTCCTGCGCATTTTCGCCCATGCGGGCGCCATGCGCCACCACATCGCGCATCAGCGCGCTGGCGACGGTGCCGAAATCCTGCAAATGCATGTCGGCGGCGGCCTGGCGGCGGTCCTTCTCGGCCAGACGGGCCGCGGCTTCCACTTCCAAATGGCGCTTCTCCAGGCCTTGCTCGCGGAACACCTCCAGCGAACGGGCCAGTGCGCCCACTTCGTCGCGGCGTTCGGTGCCGGAGATCGGCTGGTCCAGCTTGCCGCCAGCGATGCTGTCCACCTCCCGGCTCAGGCGCTGCATGGGTCGAGCAACGCCAATGGTGAAGAGCAGCATGGCAGCGGCCACGCCGGCGGCCAGGGCGCAAACAAGGACCAGCGCCAGCCACCAACGGGCGCGCGCGGCGACGGCGGCGCTCTCGGCCTCCGCGACGCGCACGCCCTGGGTGGCTTCTCGCATCAGGCGCAACAATTGGTCGCGCAGTTGATCCGCCTCAGGGTCGAAGCGGGTGGTCAGCAACTGCTGGGCAGCGGCGGGATCGGTCGTGATCAGGCGTGCTGCCTCCTGCCACAGGGCGGAGAGCCGCTGGGCACGCTGCGGCGTATCGCCCAGCAGCGTGACCATGGCCGGCCCCCGGGCCACAAGGGTGCCCAGTTCATTGCGCAGTTCCTGGTCCAGCTGGGTCAGCCGCGTGCGCACGGCCTGGGCGGCATCGCCCTCCCGGTAGATCAGCAGACGGACACCATGGCGCGAGATGGCGGCAACCGTGCGACCTGCCGCGGCGATCTCCAGCGCCGGTTCCACGGATTGGTCCATGGCGCGCTGCCATGTCGCATCCGTGCTGTGCACAGCGCGCAACGCGTAGCCGGCAACCGCCATTTCAGCGAGCGCCCCGACAACGACCAAAGCAATGCCCTTCCACAGGATGGGCCATTCCAGAATGCGACGCATGGCATGCAACCTTCACGAATGAAGGCCGCGTAATCTCATGCCATGGTTAATTGTTGGTGTTCAGTCCGCCTGAACATTGCCCTCGCGCACCACCCTTGCCCAGCGCTCGCGCTCGGCGCGAATCAGCGTGGCATAGGCGGCCGGGCCGCCGCCGGCGGGCGTGGTGCCTCGTTCGGCCAATTGGCGGCGGATGGTGGCATCGGCCAGCGAGGCCTCGGCCGCGCCCACCAGCCGCGCCAGATTGGCGTCCGAAATGCTGGCATGGGCCGACAGGCCGAACCAGGCGACGCTCTCGAAATCCTGCAGGCCGAATTCGGCACCGAATTCCGCCAGCGACGGCACATCGGGCAGTTCGGGCACCCGCTCGCGCGAGGTGACGGCGAGCGCGATCACCGACCCGCCGCGCACCTGCGGCAGGGCGGTGGGCAGGTTGTCCATCAGCACATCGGTGTCGCCGGCGATCAGCGCCGTCATGGCCGGGGCGGCGCCGCGGAAGGGGATGTGCTGCATGCGCAGACCCGCGAGCTGGCTGATCAACTCCCCGGTCAGATGGGTGGAGGTGCCGTTGCCCGCACTGCCGAAGGGCCGGCCCGGCGCGCCCGCGCGCAGCCGGCGCATGTATTCGCGCCCGTCTCGCGTGCCGGTGCGCGCGGGATTGGCCAGCCACACATTGGGCACCGTCACCACCAGGGAAATCGGGCGGAAATCACGCTCCGGATCATAGCCGGGCGCGCGTTGCAAAGCGGGCACGATGGCGTGCGTGGCGATCTGCGACAGGAACATCGCGTGGTCACTACCCTCGCGCACGAAGCGTTGTGCGCCGATCATGCCACCCGCACCCGCGACATTGTCCACCACCACATTGCGGCCGAGCCGCGCACCCATATCGGCGGCCAGCAAACGCGCAACGACATCGGTCGTGCCGCCGGGCGGGAAGGGGACCACCAGGCGCAATTCGCGCGCCGGCCAGGCGTCCTGTGCCAGGGCCGGTGTGGCCAACGCGGCCAGCATGGCGGTGCGGCGTGTGGTCTGCATGGGTCGCTCCCGTTCGGATGAACGGGATTTAACCCGCATTCAGCGCGCCGGATAGACGCGCGGGAAGGTCACCTGGTCCGGCGGGCCAGGCGGGCGCGGCGCGCCCACCTTGCCGCAGGCCGCCAGCAGGCCGAGCGCCAGCAGCGCGGCGGTCAGGCGCATCATGCCAGCTTCTCGCGCCACAGCTTCACCATGGCCGCGACATTGGCCGGCGCGGTGCCGCCATAGCTGTTGCGGGAGGCGACGGACGCCGCCGGCGTCAGCACGCCGAACACCGCCGTGGTGATGCGTGGCTCCACCGCCTGCATTTCCGTGATGGTCAGCCCAGAGAGATCGACCTTCATGCTCTCCGCCTTCGCGACCAGCTTGCCGGTGACATGATGCGCGTCGCGGAAGGGCAGGTGCAATTCACGCACCAGCCAGTCCGCCAGGTCCGTCGCGGTGGAGAAGCCGGCACCGGCGGCCGCGGCCATGCGCGCGATATCGGGCTGCATGTCGCGCAGCATCGCAGCCGTCGCGGCCAGGCAGAGGGACAGCGACGCGGCGGCGTCGAACACGCCTTCCTTGTCCTCCTGCATGTCCTTGGCATAGGTCAGCGCCAGGCCCTTCATCACCGTCAGCAGGCCGATCAGCGCGCCATTGATGCGGCCAGTCTTGCCGCGCACCAGCTCGGCGGCGTCCGGGTTGCGCTTCTGCGGCATGATGGAGCTGCCGGTGGTCAACCCATCGCCCAGGCGCACAAAGCCATAGGCGGGGCTGGTCCAGAGCACCATTTCCTCGGCGAAGCGCGAGAGATGCGTGGCGCAGATCGCGCAGGCTGCCAGGAATTCCAGCGCGAAATCGCGGCTGGCCACACTGTCCAGGCTGTTGCGCGTCGGGCCGTCGAAACCCAGCGCCGCAGCGGTGGCGTGGCGGTCGATCGGGAAGCCGGTGCCGCACAGGGCCGCCGCGCCCAGCGGGCATTCATTCATCCGCGCCCGCGCATCGCGCATGCGGCCCAGATCGCGCGACAGCATCTCCAGATAGGCCAGCATATGGTGGCCGAGCGTGGTCGGCTGCGCGGGCTGCATATGCGTGAAGCCCGGCATCAGCGTGCCGGTATGGTCATCGGCCACGCCCAGGAAGGCGCGCATGCAGTCCTCGATCTGCGCGATCAACCCGTCGGCCGCGTCACGCACCCAGAGGCGGAAATCGGTCGCCACCTGGTCATTGCGGCTGCGGCCGGTGTGCAGGCGCTTGCCGGCCTCGCCCACGCGCTCGGTCAGGCGGGCTTCGATGTTGAGGTGGATGTCTTCGAGCGTTTCGTCGAAGGGGAATTTGCCGGCTTCGATTTCGCCCGCGATCTGCTCCATGCCGCGTTCGATCGCGGCCAGATCCTCGGCGCCGATGACGCCGACATGGGCCAGCATGCGCGCATGCGCCAGGCTGCCACGAATATCCTGGCGCCACATTTTCCTGTCGAAGCCGATGGAGGCGTTGATCTCGCGCATGATCGCGGAAGGGCCTTCGGCATAGCGCCCGCCCCACATCTGATTTCCGCCCTGCGCGTCATTTGCTATGGACACGGCTGTGATGAACCTCTCGCTGACACGCCGTTCCGCGGCGCTTGGGCTGTTTGCAGCACCGGCCTTGGCGCGTCCAGCGCGGGCGGCAGCGGATAATGGGCTGCGCCGCCTGCGCGAGGGCACGCGCCCCCTGCCCGAATTCCAGTTCTTCAACGAAGCCGGCGCGACACTGACCGCGGCGAGCCATGCGGGTCAGGCACTGGTCCTGAATTTCTGGGCCACCTGGTGCCCGCCCTGCGTCGCGGAAATGCCCGCCTTCGACCGGGCGCAGGCCTTGCTCAAGGCCGAGGGCATACTGGTGCTGCCCCTGTCATCGGACCGCGGCGGGGCAGCGCAGGTGCGGCCCTTCTACGACAGGCTCGCGCTGCAACACCTGCCCATTCTGCTGGACCCGCGCGGCGCTGCGGCCCGTGCATTCGGCGTGCGCGGCCTGCCCACCACGGTCATCATCAACCGCGCGCACCAGGAAATGGCGCGGCTTGAGGGCGAGGCGGTGTGGGACGACCCGGCGGTGTTGGCGGCGGTCCGGCGGCTGGCCGCTTAGGCGGGCACAGCGCCGCCTCGGCGCATCACATCGCGGCGGCGCGCAGCCCGCCTGGGGTCATGCTCACGCGCGGCAATTCGCACAGGTTGACGGGACCGAGTTCGATCGCGCGCCCATCATCGAACACCACGCGCAGCCGCGCGGCACCCGGGTTCACCGCGCGGAAGGCGCGCTGTTGGCCGGGTGCGAGCACGCCAGGTTCCAGCAGGTCC
>JAIXVH010000294.1 GCA_027483125.1 Acetobacteraceae bacterium
CGGCGACAAATCCTGTGATGGCATGGCGATGGCGCTGCGCGCGGGGCTGGCTTTGCGCGACATGGAAATGGTGCAGTTCCACCCGACCGGCGTGCTGGCCGGCCCCGGCACGCGAATGACCGGCACCATCATCGAGGAAGGGCTGCGCGGCGCCGGCGGCTATCTGCTGGGCGGCGACGACCAGCGCTTCATGCAGAAATACGACCCGCGCAACGAACGCGCCACGCGCGACATCGTCAGCCGCTCCATGCAGCGCGAGATCGACGCCGGCAATGTCAACCAATATGGCGGGCTGTGGCTGGAGATGAAGCATCTCGGCCCCGCGCGCGTAGCCCGCGAATTCAAGGGCATGGTCGAGCGCTGCGCCGATATGGGCTTCGACCTCGCCGGCGGCCGCGTGCCGGTGGTGCCGACGGCGCATTACATGATGGGCGGCGTGGTGTTCGGCGCCGATAGCAGCACCGATCTGCCGGGGCTTTTCGCAGCCGGCGAGGACACCGGCGGCGTGCATGGCGCGAACCGCCTGGGCGGCAATGGCGTGGCCAATTCCACCGTGTTCGGCGGCATCGCGGGCGATGCGATCGCGCGCTGGGTGCCGCGCCATGGCGAATGGGCGGAACCCGACGCTGCGGCGCTGGATGCGGCACGCGGTGCTGCGCTCACGCCCTTCGCGAAGCCCGCTGCATCGCTGTCATCGCTGCGCGACAGGCTGGCGGAGCTGATGTGGGACAAGGCCGGAATCCTGCGCGATGCGGCGCGGCTGGCGCAGGCCGAAGCGGGGCTGGCGGCGCTGACGGAAGAACACGCAGCCACCGGGGTTGCCGATGGCGCGCGCGGCTTCAACCTCTCCTGGGCGGATTGGCTGAACCTGGACAGCCTGCTGCTGACCAGTCGCGTGATCGTGCTGGCGGCGCAGGCGCGCGAGGAATCACGCGGCGCGCATTGGCGCGAGGATTTCCCGCACACCATCGATGCCGCCCAGGGCCTGTCCGTCACGCGCGTCACGCTGCGCGATGGCGCGCCGGCACTCGACTGGCAGCCCGTGAACTACACGCGGCTGCAACCCGGGCAGAGCCTGCTCGCCGCCGAATAGCTTGGTGCGCATGATTCACCGCGTCGGCCATACGGCCTGCGCGGATCATGCTTCAATCCGCCTGCCACCCCGGCGGCAGCAGCGTGCCGCCGCCGGCGCCGGGTTCCAGCGTCCAGCCGGGCAGTGTTGCGATCAATGCCTCCAGGCTGCCGGTGCCGGCATAGTCGCTGCTGCGCAGCGTCAGCCCGGTGCGGGCCACCAGCATCTGGCCCAGATGCGGCAGATGCACCGGCCCATTCTGGTCGGCCAGGATCTCGGTGATGGCGGCCATCACATCGGGCGCGGCATCATGGCCGAAGGGCGCCGCATCCGGCGCATCGCGCTGCCAGCCCAGCGCTGTTGCCAGCGCGTCCAGCCCGATCACGTCATCGGCGGCCGCGCGCACGATGCGGCCGACATCGGGGTGCGCCACCAGGCGTGTCGTGCGGTCATGCGTGCGCAGGCGCAGCAGCAGCGGCACGAAATCCGCGTCCGAGGACATGATGGTGAATTCGTCCAGCCGCACCGGGCCGGCCAGTGCGTCCATCACGTCCAGCACGATGCGCAGATCGGCCGCGTTCTTCAGGCGCGTCAGGCGCGGGCAGTCCACCACCTCGAACCCCATGGCCTGGAAGGCGTAGCGGAAGCTGCTGAAATAGGCGCGCGTGCCATCGGCGCGGGTGATGGCCCCGGCGGGGTTCATGTAGCAGCGGCGCAGCAGGGTGCGGCGCGGCCGGTCTTCCATCAGCGGCGCCAGCCACAAGGCAGGTTCCGTGGCGAAGCGTTCAGCGATGGCGGGGCCAGCGCCCTCGGCCAGGCCGGAGACGACATTGTCGAAATCGAGATAGAGCGCGGCGCGCAGCGGTTCGGGCATGGCGCTTCTCTGCGCCCTGGGCCTTGACCCTGCAAGCCCGCTTGCCCATGGTCCGGCCCCGTTTGCCCGAGAGGATATGATGCCCACGATCACCCTGCCCGATGGTTCCCAGCGCCCCTTCGATGCGCCGGTGACGGGCACGACCGTGGCCGCCAGCATCGGGCCGGGCCTGGCCAAGGCGGCGATCGCCATGGCGGTGGATGGCGCCTTGCGCGACCTGTCGGAGGAGATCGCGGCCGACGCCGCGCTGCGGTTCATCACGCGCCGCGACCCCGAGGCGCTGGAACTGATCCGCCATGACTGCGCGCATGTGCTGGCCGAAGCCGTGCAGGAGCTGTTCCCCGGCACGCAGGTGACGATCGGGCCGTCGATCGAGAACGGCTTCTACTACGACTTCCACCGCAACCAGCCCTTCACCCCGGAGGACTTTCCCGCCATCGAGGCCAAAATGCGCGAGATCATCGCGCGTGGCGCGCCCTTCGCGCGGCAGGTGGTGACGCGCGACGAGGCCATCGCGCTGTTCCGCGCCAAGGGCGAGAATTTCAAGGTTGAGCTGGTGGAATCGCTCGCCGCCGACCAGGTGATCAGCCTGTATTCCCAAGGCCAATGGACCGACCTCTGCCGCGGCCCGCATATGCGCAACACCGCCGATATCGGCCCGGCCTTCAAGCTGATGAAGGTGGCCGGCGCCTATTGGCGCGGCGACCACCGCAACCCCGTGCTGTCGCGCATCTACGGCACCGCCTGGCGCGACCAGAAGGAACTCGACGCCTATCTTCACCAGCTGGAGGAAGCGGAGCGCCGCGACCACCGCCGCCTGGGCAAGGAGATGCACCTCTTCCACATGCAGGAAGAGAGCACCGGCAATGTCTTCTGGCACCCCAATGGCTGGCGGCTGTATCGCGCGCTGGAAGACTATATGCGCCGCCGCCTGGACGCCGCCGGCTACCAGGAAGTGCGCACGCCGCAGGTGGTGGATCGCCGCCTGTGGGAGGCCTCGGGCCATTGGGAAAAATTCCGCGCCAACATGTTTTTGGCCAGCGTCGAGGACAAGGACGAGGCGCACCGCATCAACGCGCTGAAGCCGATGAACTGTCCCTGCCATGTGCAGATCTTCAACCAGGGGATTCGCAGCTATCGCGACCTGCCTTTGCGCATGGCCGAAGTCGGCGCCTGCCATCGGTATGAACCGTCGGGCGCGCTGCACGGCATCATGCGGGTGCGCGGCTTCACGCAGGATGACGCGCATATCTTCTGCGAAGAGGACCAGATCGCCGCCGAGACGGTGAAGTTCGTGGCGCTGCTCTCGTCCATCTACCGCGACCTCGGCTTCCCGGAATTCCGCGTGAAATTCTCCGACCGCCCGGCCGTGCGCGCGGGCGATGACGCCACCTGGGACCGTGCCGAGGGCGCGCTGAAATCCGCCTGCGCCACGGCGGGCGTGGATTATGTGCTGAACCCGGGCGAGGGCGCCTTCTACGGCCCCAAGCTGGAATTCGTGCTGCGCGACGCGATCGGGCGCGACTGGCAATGCGGCACGCTGCAGGTGGATTTCGTGCTGCCCGAAAGGCTGGACGCGCTCTACACCGCCGAGGACGGCACGCGCCGCCGCCCGGTGATGCTGCACCGCGCGATCCTGGGCAGTTTCGAGCGCTTCATCGGCATGCTGATCGAACAGTACGCGGGCCGCTTCCCGCTATGGATGGCGCCGCGCCAGGTGGTGGTGGCATCCATCGTGGATGACGCGGCGGATTACGCGCGCGAGGTGGCGGCGCTGCTGACCGCCCGCGGCATCCGCGCCGAGGCCGACACGCGCAACGAGAAGATCAACCGCAAGGTGGTCGACCACATCGAGACCAATGTGCCCATCCTGGCCGTGGTCGGCCGGCGCGAGGCCGAGGAACGCAGCCTGGTGCTGCGCCGCCTGCCTGGCCGCGAGCAGCAGACCCTGCCGCTGGAAGATGCCGTGGCCACCCTGCTTCGCGAGGCGACGCCGCCCGACCTGCTCAGCCAGCCCTGATCCCGGCCGCGCGCACCACATCGCGCCAGCGCGCGATGTCGGCGGCGATGAAGGTGCCGTATTCATCGGGCGTGGAGCCGACGGGCATCATGCCCAGATCGGCCAGCCGCGCCGCCGTTTCCGGCTCGGCCAGCACGGCGCGGATATCGGCGGCGATCCGCTCGCGCAGCGCCAGCGGTGTGGCGCCGGGCGCGATTACGCCGAACACCGAGGTCACGGCGAAACCGGGATAGGTATCGGCGATGCGCGGCAGGTTCGGGTGCGTCGGGATCGGCCCCTCGCTGCCGGTGCCCAGCACCATCAGCCGCCCGGCCTCCACATGCGGGCGGACGGAGTGCCACACATCGAACAGCAGCGGCACGCGCCCGGCCAGCACATCGGTCAGCGCTGGCGCCGAGCCCGGATAGGGCACATGCACCAGCGGCGCGCCCGAACGGCGCGCCAGCAATTCTCCCGCCAGATGCACCAGCGTGCCATTGCCCGGCGAGGCATAGGACAGCCCGCCCTGGGTGCGCTTGGCGAGTTCCACCATCGCCGCCAGGTCACGCACGCCGAGCGATGGGTTCGCCACCAGCGCCACATGCGCATTGGCCACGCGGCTGACCGGCGCGATGTCGCGCAGCGTGTCATAGGGCAGGTCGTCGCGCAGGGCGGGGTTCACGGTGATGGCGCTGATCGCCACCGCCAGCGTCTGCCCATCCGGCGGCGCCTGCACCAGGGCCTGGGTGCCGA
>JAIXVH010000373.1 GCA_027483125.1 Acetobacteraceae bacterium
AGCATCGGCAAGCGCGTGCGCGAAAGCTACGGCGTCGAGTTCATCGTCGACGCTTCGGTCACGCAGGCGATCATCGAACGGTGCCGCGAGGTCGAGAGCGGCGCGCGCAACATCGAGAACATTCTCAATCGTACGGTGCTGCCGCAGCTTTCCGCGGGGATCCTGGGTCGCCTGGCCGATGGCGTGCCGATCTCGCATGTGCGCGTGGGCACAGATGCCGAAGGTGGCTTCACCTACGACCTTGGTTGATTGAATTCCCCAGCCGCGCCAGTATGCGGGCGGGTTGGGAATAACACAGGCTTTCCCTCGGCCGCGGGGGATGGTCTGGCCATGGATGCGGCGTGCGGAGACACACAAAGATGGCGATTTTCCTGAAGTATGGAGCGATTAACGGTGAGACCACGCAGGTCACCCACAAGCAGTGGATCGAGATCAACTCGCTGCAGTTCGGCGTGGGCCGCGGTATTTCCAGCGGCGTGGGCGGTGGTTCGAAGCGTGAGGCGACGGCGCCTTCGGTCAGCGAGATCACGCTGACCAAGACCTTCGACATCTCCTCCCCGCTGCTGCTGAAGGAAGCGCTGGGTGGCAAGGCGGTCGAGGTCAAGATCGAACTGACGCAGACCGACAACAGCGGCAAGCACGTCGCCTACCAGAAGTACGTGCTGACCAACACGCTGATCTCGGGCTACTCGATCAGCTCGGGCGGTGACCGCCCGTCGGAGAGCCTGTCGCTGAACTTCACCAAGATCGACAGCGAATACCTCAATATCGACGACAAGTTCGCGACCAAGACCACGGGTCACGTGGTGTACGATATCGCGGAATCGGTACTGTCGTAATGTCGCCGCCCCGGGCAACCGGGGCGGTCCCTTCCGGGCGCGGTCCGCGGGTGCGGGCCGCGCCTTTTTCGTGCGCTATGCGCTGGCGCCCCAATGCGTGGTGCTGGCGTTGATCACGTCCTGCATGGACTGCGGCACCGCGACAGTGATCGGGGCTGTCGGCGTGATCAGGCCGTTCAGCGCATTCTGCGCCACGGGCGTGCCCAGCGCGGCATAGCATTCGCGCAGGATGCTCTGCAGCGCCGCGCGCGGCAGGTTGGCTGCGTTCAGGATGATGTCCAGCTGCGCCTGCACGCGCTTCTTGGCGGAACTGCTCAGCCGTCCCGGCTGGTCCAGCAGGTCGGTCAGCGCATAGGCGATGATCCGCTTCGGATCGATCTGCGTGAAGGCGGCCGACACGGCGGTGGGCGTGAAGTCCAGGCGCAGCGGATCGAAAAACGCCTCCTGTCCTTGCAGCCAGGTCCAGCCATCGGACAGGTCAACGACGAATTCCTCGACCATGTGGTTCGGGCCGTGGTCCATATCCGGCCATTTATAGGTGCCGGCCGGCGAGAATTTCTCGCTCTTGGCGCGAAAGTCATGGCCCACGAAGGTCTGCGAGGTGGCGCCCACGCCGGAATTCTCGCCGCCGATCATGATGCCGGCGCATTGCCCGACACCCTTGGGGTTGAAGTAGATGTAGAGGTGCCCGTGCCCGCCATTGGCGTCGACGGTGTTGCCGCTGAACCAGTTGGTGTTGCCCGCGCCGAACAGCGGCAGGTTTACGCCGAAATGGTTGCGTTCCCCGCCCTTGGTCTTCAAGCTGGCGCGAATGCCGGTGAGCTTGCCGCGCTCTTCGGCGATGCGGAAGCGGCGCGCGCCATGGAACGGGATGGAGGGCGCGCGATGCGACAGCGCATGCGTGGCGGCCGTGCGGTCGACCAGCGTGCCCGCCGCGCTCACCTCCTGCGTCAGCCAGTTGAAGAAGGCGGTGCCCTGATCATCGGTCGCGGTGCGCATCGGCAACTGGATCAGCATGCGGCCGCCATGCGCAAGGATCGCGCCCAGCGGGATGCCCTGCGTCGCGCAGTCGCGCCAGGCATAGGTGCCGCGCGCGTTCCCGTTGTCGTACATCACGCCGGCCAGGTCCATCACGGTGAACAGCTTGGCGAGCAACTGCTGCCGGCTGACATGCCCGGGGCTCATATAGGCACCATACCACGCCGCGACATCCCATTCGTACTGGTTGGTGTGCGGCTGCACCGCCCAGTAGTTGGTCAGCAACTGGTTCGCGGTCGTGTAGCTGGTCCCGCGGCCGCCATGCAGGGTCTGTCCCGCCGGCAGCATACGATTCTGGGTGTAAGCGGTAGTGCCGCTTGAGATTTTCGGCATGTGACTCTCCGTCGGCGACCCCGCGACAATTGAACTCCTATCGCGATGCTGTGACAAGCGGCCCCGCACGGCTGCACTCAGGGCTTGCGGGCCCTTGGCGCAGACAGCATCATGCCCTGGGGTCTTATCACGTTGAACTGAGTCGGAGTTCATCATGGCGCTCATGCTGATCTGGAACAATCACGCCTATTGGTCACCCAACAGTTCGAGCTATCCCGGCCATGCCTCGCTCAGCATCGACGAGGATCTGACCGCGGACGGCCAGGCGCAATCCTATGTCAGCTGGTGGCCCGACCAGTCCGAGATCGAAAAGTTCAAGCCGATCCACGATATGGACACCACCATCTCGAGTGATCTCGCGGCCGAGGGCTATGCGCCCGACCACATCATCGAGATCGGCGGCCTGCGGACCGGCCCGATGCTCGCGAAATGGCGCAACCTGAAGAACGACACCTCCAAGCGCTACCGCTATCTGCGGCAGAACTGCTCCACCATCGTCTCACAGGTGCTGAAGCTCGGCTCTGACAAGGGCTCCATGCTCGAGCGCAACAATGTCATCTGGACACCCAACAAGGTGAAGCGCCTGGCCTTCGCCATGGGCGGTGTGGACATCACCTGGACCGAGTTTCTCATGCGCATGCGCATGGCCGGCTACATGACCAATTCCGACACCATGGTGCTGAGGAACCTGTGCAAGCGCGACGAGCGCCACGGCAAGGGCGCCACCGACAACGCCTTCTACTACAGCGGCGGGCGCAGCGTGGTGCCGAAGATGACGCTGATGCTGCAGAACGGCAAGGTGATCGGCCCGCAGAAGCACGGCATGACCTACATGCAGTCCGAGGAGGGTTCGATGCTGACCATCGGCACGCTGACCGTGCGGGGCAAGCCGGGCGATGAGAACCACCGCATCTGGCACAACAGGAGCCCGAACATGAGCGATGTGCATGTGGGCAACGGCGCCAATATCCGCATCGGCCAGCGCCACAGGCCTAATTGATCCGCAGCACCACCGCGCTGACATTGTCCCGCCCGCCTGCGGCGACGGCGGCCTCCACCAAGGCCTGCGCATCCGCGCCCTGCGCCAGCAGGGCCGCGATGCGCGCCTCATCCATGTCCTTGAACAGTCCGTCGCTGCACAGCAGGAAGGTATCGCCCGAATGCAGGCGACCGGCGATCTTGTCGAGCTCCAGCGCACCTTCCTGGCCCACAGCACGGGTGATGATGTTGGCATGCGGGTGGCGCTCGGCCTCCTCGGCCGCCAGCGTGCCGGCATCGACCATTTCCTGCACCACGGAATGGTCGCGTGTGATGCGTGACAGCGCGCCGCCGCGCAGCAGATAGAGCCGGCTGTCACCGGCCCATAATGCCGCGAAATGCTCGCCGCGCAGCAGCAATGCCACGATGGTTGACGCGATCAACCGCTCGCCGCCGCGCGCCGCCGCCATGGCCTGCAGCGCGCCATGCACGCCGCCGATGCGCAGGCGCAGCTGTGCCAGCATCTCGGCCGCGGCCAGGCCGGGCGGGATGGCATTCAGCGCATCGGCGATGGCCGCACTGGCCTCATCGCCCGCGCCATGGCCGCCGGCGCCATCGGCCACCGCCCAGAGGCCGAGATCGGCGCGCGCGACCACCGCATCCTCGTTGTGCTTTCGCACGGCGCCAACATGCGTGGCGGCGGTGGCATTGATCATGGCGCGGCCGCCAGCAGGCTGGTGAAATCGGCGGGCGCGGGCATGGCGCGCGGCGCGGCCTCGGCGCCCCAGAAGGCGGTGGTGCCGGGCGTGCCGTCTTCTGGTGCATCGGGCAAGCGTGCAGCCAGCATATCGGCATCCAGCGCGCCATCACGCGCGGTGCGCGCGGCTTCTTCCAGCGTGGCGAACCAATCCTCCGGCGCGTCCTGCGCGGGCAGGGCGGCGAGTGTGATGGCGAAGCGCCTGCCCACCATGTCGACCGAGGGCAGCATCACGCCCAGCACCGCATCCGGCCCGCACACGCCGGCCGCCAGGCTGAAGCGCCAGGCGGGGGCGGCATCCCAGGCGGCCGCCCAGTCATCGCCCAGCGCATCCTGCGCGGCGGCGATGCCGGCGGAGAGCCATTCATCCCAGGGCGTGACGAAGCTGCGCGGCAAGTGCCGGCGCACGAAATCGCCATGCGCCGGAAGCTTGCCGAACAGGCCGGTGCGCGTGCCCATCGCTCAACCCGGCGGCGGCAGCGCGGGGCAGCGGAATTCCTGCAATTCGCGCGAACCGAACGGGTTGATGGAGGACGACGCCTGCAGGATGAATTCCGCCGTGCGATCACCGCGGGTGACGGTCAGGCGGAAGCGGTCCGGCTGCCCGGTCGCCACCAGCCGGCCCAGCATGGCGAAGCGCAGGGTGGCCCAGGGGCCGTCGAAGCTCAGGTCACCGGCGCTGCTCGGCGGGTCGAAGGTCAGCGTGACGGGATGCGCGGCTGGGAAGGCCATTTCGATCTGCCGCCCACCGCCGCCGGCCGCCAGCGTGTGCCGCGTGCCGCCGGCTTCCAGCGTCGCCGCCGTGGTGCCGGCCGAAAGCCCCTGCGGGATCAGCTGGAAGCGGAAGCCGCTGGTGCCGCCAGTGGGGAAGAAGGCGTCGCGGATCGCCTGCGCGCGCTGGAACTGCATGAGGTCGGCCGCCGAGACCGGCGGCGGCAGGCCTTCCGCCGCGACCGGCCGCCAGGGCCGCTGCGTGGTGTCGGCGAAGTTGCGGATATTCTGCGCGAAGAAGCTGTCCAGCACGCCGCCCGCGCCGAAGAGCCGCGCGAAATCATCGAGCGGCATGTCCGGCGCGCCCATCACGCGCCGGAAGGGAAAGCGCGTATCCAGGCCACGGCAGAAGGGCGCCAATTGCTGTGCGCCGCCGGCTGCGATCGCCGCCTGCGCGCCGCCGGCGCGGATGCGCGCGGTGGTCTGCGCGAAGGCGGAGAGCCAGCTGCGCAGCGGTTCGGGCTGGCGCTGGGCCTCGGCCAAAAGTCGTTGCCCAGGGTCCAGCCCCGGGGCCGGCGGCGGCACCGTGCCGGGCGGTGAGGAGGCGAGCCGCGCCACCTGCACATAGAGGTCGTTCAGGATGGCGAGCACGCCATCGATCGGCGCGCCCGCCGCATCGCGCAGCGGCTGGAAGCGCGGCTCGACAATCTGCGCGACGACGGTCGCACCGCCGCCCTGCGTGGCGGCGCCCACGACGGCGGCAAGCCTGCCGGCCGCCGCAGTGGTGCCGGGTGCTGCTGCGGCGGCGGCCGCACCGATGGCGCTGGTCGCTGCCGCCGCGCCGGCCGGCGCTTCCGGCGCGGTGCCCGGCGAGAGCTGCCTTGCGATGGACCGCAGCAGATCCTTCATGGGGCTGTTGGGCGCGCCGAGCAGGTTCAGCGCCTCGGCCGAGGCGTTGAGATTGGGCTGTGCGGGCAGCACCAGGTCGGCCAGCAACGCCTCCCAGGCGCGCACATATTCGGCGGCGTAGAGGGCGAGGATATCGGCCTCCAGCCGGCGCGGATCGGCAGCCCCGGCGGTGGCTGCGGCCGGGCCCAGCACCCAGCTCTCGCTGGCCGCTTCCAGCACGGCGGCGGGGATGCGCGGCAGCACGCCGCGATACAGGCCATCGATGGTGTAGAGGCCGGCCACGCCCTCGGTCAG
>JAIXVH010000443.1 GCA_027483125.1 Acetobacteraceae bacterium
GCCAGTGCCGCGTGAACACCTCCGGCAGGGCCGGCCCGTCGGGGCAGGCGAGCCATAGCCGATAGAGATGCCGCCGCTTTTCGGGTTCGGCGAAATCCTCGAACTCGGTGCGCGAATGCAGGATCCAGTGGTTGGTCAGCAACTGGATGTCGCCGGGCAGGAATTCCATGTCGAGGTGGAAATCCGGGCTGTCAGCCAGGGCGTCCAGCATGTTGCAGGCTTCCTCCTGCAAGGGCGTGATGCGCGGCACATCGGCGAAGCGCTGCGCCTTGCGGATGGCGCTGCGGACATAGGTGGTGACCAGCTCGCCGCCGGGCATCGGGTTGAACACCGGCACGGCGTACCAGGGCTCCGCACCCTCTGGCACCTCGCCACGGCGGTCACGATAGACGGGGCGCGTCAGCTCCTCGACCAGATCGGGACGGCGGCGCAGCATCTCGTTGTAGATGGCCGAGGAGCTGGCGATGGTGGACAGCCCGCCCGCCTTGGAAGGCTGCAGGCACAGCAGGCCGACCACATCCGAACTGTCGGTGTGGTAGGGCAGGCGGGCTGCGGTCTGGTAGCCGCGCGCGGTGGGCTGGGCGTAGTCGGCGCCGATATCCTTCACATGGCCCAGAATGTGGCCCAGCGCGTTCTGCGACATCGGCTCGCCCAGATGCGCGCCCAGGCCGAAATAGGCGATGGCGGTCTGCCGGCGCGTCCAGCGATCGACCGGCAGGCCGCGCAGCAGGATGAAGCCACGGCCATGCAGCACCGCGTCACGGATCTCGGCGATCAGCGGCGCCAGTTCCGGCACCGGGAAGACTGCGGGCGTGATGTCGGCGATGTCGATGCCGGTCGCATCGAGTGCGCGCACCGCCTGGTCCAGCAAGGCCAGTTCGGCCGGGGTGAAGGGGCGCAGCCAGTCGCGGCAGGCGGCCATCTCGGGGCCGCGCCAGGCATGTGGCGCCGTGATGGGGCGCAAGGCGGTCATGGTCGGCATGGTTCTGGTGTCCTCCGGTTTGTTGCTCGCTACAACGCCATGCCGCTGCGCGCGGCGACACCGCGCCAGAGATCGCGCTGGCCCATGATCCAGCGAGGAAATTCGGGGTTGGGCATGAAGGCCGGGTCCACCGCCTGGTCGGTCAGGCGCTGCGTGACTTCGGGGTCTGCCAGGGCGGCGCGGGTCAGCTCCGCCAGGCGGCGGATGATCGGCTCCGGCGTGCCGGCGGGCACCATGCCGCCATACCAGGAATTGAGGTCGAGCTCGGGCATGCCCGCCTCGGTGATGGTGGGCACATCGGGCATGACGGATTGCCGGCGCTGGCCGGTCACCGCCAGCACGCGCAGCTGCGGCCCGGTCAACAGCGGCAGCAGGCCGCCTGCCGTGGGCACCATGAAGGTAAGCCGCCCAACCGCCACATCCTGCAAGGCCAGCGCGGAACCGCGATAGGGCACGGCCTCGGCCTGCACGCCAATGGCTTGCGCGAAGAGATGCCCGATCACCTGCGACAGCGTGCCAGGGCCGGAGGTGCCATAGCTGATCGGCTCACGCGTGCGGCGGAGCCAGTCGATGAATTCCGGCAGCGTGCGCGCCGGCAAGCTGCTCGGCACCGCGAGCGCGGACCACAGCATTACCATGCGCGCCACCGGCAGCATGGCGCGGTCGATGTCATAGGGGATGTTCCTGCGCAGCACCGGGTTGCGCACCTGCCAGGGATCGCCGCCGATCACATAGGTATAGCCATCCGCCGGTGCGGCGATGCCCGCGGCCATGGCCAGGTCACCGCCCGCCCCGGCGCGGTTGTCCACCACGAATGTCTGGCCGGTCAGCACGCTCATGCGCTGCGCGAGCAGCCGCCCGGTCAGGTCGCTGCTGCCGCCGGGCGCGAAGGGGATCAGCACACGCACCGTGCGGTTGGGGAAGTCCTCGTTGGCGCGGGCGGCCAGGGGGGCTGCGAGGGCTGCGGCCATCAGTGCGCGGCGGGCGAGGCTGGGCGGGCAAGGCGGCATGCATGGTCCTCCTGCCGCGATGCTGGACCCTGCGGGGGTGGCTTGTCGACCGGTCATCATCTTGCCGCGCGGCCGGCGCGGCGCGTAGCGTGGCGATCAGTTCGGAGCACCGCCATGAAATCCATGCGTCCCACGCTCTATGGCAGCCGCCATGCGGTCTCGGCGGGGCATTACCTGGCAGCACTCGCCGGGCTGTCGATCCTGGAGGCGGGCGGCAATGCCATCGATGCCGGCTGCTGCGCGGGCATGGCACTCGCCGTGCTGCACCCTGATGAGGTGAACATCGCGGGTGTGGCACCCATCATGATCCGCACCGGCGCGGGCAAGGTGGTGACCATCGCGGGCCTCGGCCATTGGCCGAAGAATTTCCCGCCCGATCTCTTCATGCGCGAGCATGGCGGCAAGATGCCGCTGGGCCTGCTGCGCACCGTGGTGCCGGCCGCGCCCGATGCCTGGATCACCGCGCTGTGCGACTACGGCACGATGAGCTTCGGCGATGTCGCGGCGGCGGCCATCCGCTATGCGCGCGAAGGCTTCGCGGTGTTCGAATACCTCGCCGGGCAGATCCGTCTTTACGAGGAAGGCTATCGCAGCTGGCCGTCGAACGCCGCGATCTTCCTGCCCGGCGGCAAGCTGCCGCAGGTGGGCGACCGCTTCCTGCAAACCGACCTCGCGGCCACGCTGCAATACATGGTGGATGAGGAGCGCGTGGGCGCACGGCGTGGCCGCATTGCTGGGCTACAGGCGGCGCGCGCGGCCTTCTATTGCGGCGATATCGCCGCTCGCATCGCCGACTACCACGCGCAGAATGGCGGCTATCTGACGCGCGAGGATCTGGCCGGCTTCCACAGCCGCTACGAGGAGCCGGTCAGCATCCGCTGGCGCGACATGCAGGTCTTCACCTGCGGGCCCTGGTGCCAGGGGCCGATGCTGGCGCAGGCGCTGCTGATGGTGGAGCGCGCGGGTGGTTTGGCAGGCTTGGCGCATAACAGCGCCGACTACATCCATCTGCTGACCGAGATCATCAAGGCCGCCTGTTCGGACCGCGAATACCGCTATGGCGATCCGCAATTCGTCGATGTGGGCATGGAGCAATTGCTGTCGGAGGCGCATGTCGCGGCGCGCGTGGCGGCGATCGACATGGGCGTGGCGATGCCGGACATGCCGCCGCCGCTCGGCCGCTATCCGGGCAATTTCCCGCTGCCCGGACCGGGCGGCAGCGAAGCCACCATCGAGCCCGACACCTCCTATTGCTGCGCGGTGGATCGCTGGGGCAATGCGTTTTCCGCAACACCCTCGGACGGGTCCTGGCGTTCACCGGTGATCCCGGGGCTGGGCATCGTGCCATCGGCGCGCGGCACGCAGTCGCGGCCTGATCCGCGGCACCCATCGGGTGTGGCGCCAGGCAAGCGCCCGCGGCTGACGCCCAACCCGGCGATCGCCTTGCGTGATGATGGCTCGGTGATGCCCTTCGGCGCGCCGGGTGGCGATGTGCAGGTGCAGGCGATGCTGCAGGTGTTCCTCAACACCTTCCATTTCGGCATGGACATCCAGGAGGCGATCGAGGCTCCGCGCTTCGCCAGCTTCAGCTTCCCCAATTCCTTCGCGCCCTACACGCATCTGCCGGGCCGGCTGAACCTGGAGGATCGCTTCCCAGTCGCGGTGACCGATGAATTGTCGCGCCGCGGGCATGATGTGGAATTGTGGCCGGCCTTCTCGCGCAAGGTGTGTTCGGTGGAGGCGATTTTGCGCGATGCGCGCACCGGCTTCCTGCGGGCGGGGGCGGATTTGCGCCAGCC
>JAIXVH010000054.1 GCA_027483125.1 Acetobacteraceae bacterium
CTGCCCTATGATCCGTTCCGCGACTTCGCCTTCGCCTCGCTGATCAGCGTGATCCCGCTGGTGCTGGCGGTGCATCCTTCGGTTCCGGCGAACACGCTGCAGGAATTCCTGGCGCTTTCACGCCGGCTGGGCGATGGCCTGACGCATGCCTCGGCCGGCATCGGCACGCCATCGCATCTGACCATCGCCATGACCCGCGCGATGGGCCAGGGCGGCAACCCGACGCATGTGCCCTTCGGCGGCTCCGCGCCGGCACTGACCTCCCTGGTCGGCGGCCAGACCATGGCGATGTGGGATGCCGCCTTCTCCGCCGCGCCCTTCATCCGCGACAACCGGCTCAAGGCGATCACGGTCGCGCATAGCGAGCGCCTGGCGCTGCTGCCCAATGTGCCCACAACGGGCGAACAGGGCGTGCCCGAGCTGCAATCCTCCACATGGATGAGCCTGTGCATGCATGCCGCAACCCCGGTCGACCGGGTGCGCCGCTTGTCGGCCGAGGTGGACCAGATCCTGCGCGTGCCCGAATCGCGCGAGATGCTGGCGGCGCAGGGCGCCATCGTGCGCGGCGGCACGCCGGAGGACTTCGCCAATTTCGCCCGCGCGGAATCCGAGAAATGGGGCCGCCTGGTGCGCGAAACCGGCGCCACCATGGACTGACCCGCGCCACAGTCCAGACAGACAAGGCCCGCAGAGGCCGCACAACCCAACGGAGACACGTCATGATCACACTGACCGTCAACAACCGCGCCGTCACGGTGGCGGCCGAGCCGGAGACGCCCCTGCTCTGGGTGCTGCGCGAGCATCTGGGCCTCACCGGCACGAAATATGGCTGCGGCGTCGCCGCCTGCGGCGCCTGCACCGTGCATGTGGATGGCGAGGCGATGCGCTCCTGCTCGCTGCCGGCCTCGGCCGCCGTGGGGAAGGCGATCACCACCATCGAGGGGCTGCCCGGCGGGGCGCAGAACCCGCTGGTGCGCGCCTGGGTCGCCGTCGAGGCACCGCAATGCGGCTACTGCCAGACCGGCCAGATCATGCAGGCCGCAACGCTGCTGGCGCGCACGCCGCAGCCCAGCCGCGCCGAGATCATCGCCCATATGGACGGCAATCTCTGCCGCTGCGCCGGCTACAACCAGATCGTCGAAGCGATCCAACTCGTCGGGCGGGGGGCGTGACATGAGCCAGACCAGCACCATCGGCCGCCGCGGCATCCTCGCCGGCGCCACCGGCCTGACCTTTGCCTTCGCCTTCACCGGCCCCGCGGAGGCCCAGGCTGGCGGCCCGGCCGCGCTCAACGCCTATGTCCGCATCGCCGCTGACGGCACCATCACCATCCAGGCCCCGGTGCCGGAGATGGGCCAGGGCTCCAACACCTCCCTGCCGCTCATCGTCGCCGAGGAGCTGGACGCCGATTGGAGCCGCGTGCGCATCGAGACCGCGCCGGTGCGCCCGGCCTTCGACAGCCCGATCTTCCGCAGCCAGTTCGTGGTCGCGAGCCTCTCGGTGCGTGGCTACTGGATGCCGCTGCGCATCGCCGGCGCCCAGGCGCGCCGCGTCCTGCTCGACGCCGTGGCCGCCCGCTGGGGCGTACCGGTGGCCGAGCTCACGACCGAGCCGAGCCTCGTGGTGCATGCCGCCAGCAACCGCCGCATCTCCTATGGCGATGTCGCCGCCTTCGCCACCGTGCCGGCCACGCTGCCCGAGATCGCGCCCACCGCGCTCAAGCCGGTCAGCGCCTTCCGCCTGATCGGGCGCGATGTCGCGCGCTTCGACGTGCCGGCCAAGGCGCTCGGGCAGACACTCTTCGCGATTGATGTGCGGCTGCCCAACATGCTGCACGCGACCGTGGCGCGTTCACCGGGCCTGGGCGCCCGCCCCGCCACGCATAATGGCGCCGAGTTGCTGCGCCGGCCGGGCATCACCCATGTGATCCCGCTCGACCAGGGTGTCGCCATCGTGGGCGAGCGCATCGAGGCGGTGCTGGCCGCGCGCCAGGCGCTCACCGTGCAATGGACTCCTGGCGAAGGCCCGGCGCATGAATCGCAGGCCGCCCTCGCCTCCTACCTGGCCGATGCGCGGGACACCGCCAAGGCCGCGGTCACCGCGGGCCGTACTGGTGAGGCCGTGCAGGCCATCGCCGGCGCGGCGCGTGTGCACACCGCCGAATTCGCCAGCGACTATGTCTATCACGCGCAGATGGAGCCGCTGACCAGCGTCGCCTCCATCACCGCCGAGGGCGTGGAGATCTGGACCGGCACGCAATGGCCGAGCCAGGTGCGTGACGAGGCGGCGAAGATCGCGGGCGTGCCCGCCGATCGGGTGAAGGTGAACATGCTGACCATGGGCGGCGGCTTCGGCCGGCGCGCCGCAGTCGATACCGTGCTGGAGACGGTGCACATCGCCAAGGCCGTGGGCCGGCCGGTGAAGGTGATGGCGACGCGCGAGGACGACATCGCCAATGCGCATGCGCGGCCAATGACGGCGCATCGCATCGATGTGGGCCTGGATGCGCAGGGCCGGATCACCGGCTGGCGGCACCGCCTGGCCGCCGACCTCGTGGTGCCCATCCTCTATGGCCGGGCGCGGCTCGAAGCGCAGCGCGGCGTGGACCACATCGTGACCTACCACGCGAATGTGGCCCACTACGACGTGCCGGCGACGCTGACCGAGCATGTCTATCGCGAGCATGGCGTCCGCACCGCGCCCTGGCGCGGCATCGGCGCCGGGCCCAATGCCTTCGCGGTGGAGGCGGTGATCGATGACCTGGCGCGCCAGGCCAATGCCGACCCGCTGGCCTATCGCATGGCGCTGCTGCGCGATGCGCGCGCCCGCGCCGTGCTGCAGGCCGCGGGCGAGATGGCCGAATGGGGCCGCAGGCGGGAGGGGACGAGCCTGGGCATCGGCTTCGCCAAGCTCGGCCTGCCGCAACTCGGCGAATCCCTCTCCGCCACGGTGGCCGAGGTGGCGCTGGACCGTGCCAATGGCCGCATCCGCGTGCTGCGGCTGTGGTGCGCGGCGGATATCGGCCTGCCGGTGCAGCCGCGCAACGCGATGCGGCAGATCGAGGGCTCGCTGCTCTGGGCCGTCTCCAGCGCGCTGACCGAACGCCTGACCTTCAAGGATGGCGCGGTGCAGCAGAGCAACTTCAACGATTACGAAGTGCTCCGCGCCTCCGAAACGCCGGAGGTCCAGGTGCGGCTGATCCGCAGCGGCGAGATGCCGCTGCCGGCGGGCGAACTCGGCCTGGGCACTGTGGCGCCGGCCATCTCCAACGCGGTGCTGGCCGCCACCGGACGGCGGCTGAACATCATGCCCTTCACGCCCGAGCGGGTGCGCGCGGCGCTGGGGGCTTGAGCGAAGCGGCGGCGGCGCGGCCTGGCATCGTCATGCCGGCCGCCCGCCTGCCACGAGACACGTGAACCAAGGGAGTTTCAAGAATGCGGAACATGCAACGGCGCGGCGCCCTGACCCTGGGGGCCGCGGCCCTGGTCGCGCCGCAGGCGCGGGCGCAGACGGTGTCGCGCAATGTGCGGATGCTGGTCGGCTTCGCCGCCGGCGGCCCCACGGATCTGGTCGCGCGGCTCTACGCCGA
>JAIXVH010000001.1 GCA_027483125.1 Acetobacteraceae bacterium
AAGACCAGCGTGACGCTGGCCACCCCCAGCATCAGCAGCAGCGCCGCGTCATCCACACCCAGCACCGCGCCGAACAGCACCTGGGTCAATTCCACCGGGCTGCCGCGCCAGGAGAGCAGCGCGACCCCGGCGGCCAAGGCCACCAGGTACAAGCCGGCCAGCGCCGAATCCTCACGCGCGCCTGCCATGCGTGACAGCGCGCCCGCGCCCAGCACCACCAGCAAACCCGCGACCAATCCACCGGCGGCGAGTGCCGGCACCGCCAGCCCCGCCAGGATGAAGCCCAGCGCCACACCGGGCAGCATGCCATGGGCCAGCACATCGGCGGTCAGCGACATGCGCCGCAGCACCAGGAACACGCCCAAGGCCGGCGCGCTGATGGCCAGCGCCAGCCCGCCCACCAGCGCGCGGCGCATGAAGCCGAATTCGGCGAAGGGGGCGATCAGCCAATCGAACAGCATCGCGCTTGATCCTCCGCGGCTGTCTTGCTGTCCAGCGCGGCCGCGCGCATACGCCCCGCATGGACCAGGACCTGCTGCGCGCCCGCTATGGCGACGACATCCCCGAAGCCGCCGCGCTGAATGATGTGCTGCGACTGCTGATCAACCACCGCTCCTGCCGGCACTTCACCAATGAACCGCTGCCGCCCGGCCTGATCGAGGCGCTGATCGCGGCTGCGCAATCGGCCGCCACCTCCTCCAACACGCAGACCTTCAGCGTGGTCGTGGTCGAGGATGCGGCGCGCCGCGCCAGGCTCGCGGAACTGTCCAACCGCCAGGCCTTCATCGCGCAGGCGCCGGTCTTCCTGTGCTGGGTCGCCGATTCCTCGCGCCTGTACCGGATGGGCGAGCGGCACCAGCAGAAGCTCGAGGGGCTGGACTATCTGGAGAGCTTCATCGTGGCCGCGGTGGACGCCGCACTCGCCGCGCAGAACTGTGTGATCGCCGCTGAATCCATGGGCCTGGGCACTGTCTATGTCGGCGGGCTGCGCAGCAAGCCCGAGGATGTGGCGCGCGAATTGGCGCTGCCGCCCGGCGCGGTCGCGCTGTTCGGCATGTCCATGGGCTGGCCCGACCCGGTGCGGGAGAACGCCATCAAGCCGCGCCTGCCGCAGCAGCTGGTCCTGCACCGCGAGCAATACGGCGTGGCCGGCGAGGCCGAGGCCGTCGCCCGCTACGACCAGGCGCTGGCCGCGTTCTCCGAGAGCCAGGGCATGGGGCCGCAGGCCTGGACGCCGCGCATGCTGTCCCGCGTGGGCACCCCGCAGGCGCTGAGCGGCCGGCACCGGATGGTCGAAATGCTGCGCAATCTGGGCTTTCCGCTGAAGTAAGCGGGGCCTAACCACTGAGGCCGGGTGCGGCGAGCACCGCGCGCAGCATCACCACCTCATCGAGCATGTCCAGCGCCTGGGCATTGTCCAGCGGCGAGAGGCTGCGCATGCGCAGCAGCCGGTGCGGGCCGTGGCGCAGCGCGGGCTCGATCTCGGGGAAGGGGCCTTCGGCGTGGTCAGGCAGCAGGGAGACCATGACGAAGGTCACGTTGCGGCCGAAGCTGTCGAGCAGATCCGCGGTCTGCTGGAATTCCCGGCCCGGATCGCTGCCCTCGGGTGCCACCTGCAGCACCAGCTTGCTGGACAGGCCGCGCAGATGGGTACGGAAGCGTTCCACGCAGCGGGCCATGTAGAGCTGGCCCACGGCATCGGTCATGTCGGCGGCGTGGCTGATGCAGGGATGGCCGAAGCGGTCCTCGTAGCGCAGGTTGCGGCAGCGCCAGAAGCGGGCATCGGGCCTATCCTCGAAGGGAATGGCGGCATAGGCGGTGGGGTCGAGCAGGGTCTCGAAATCATCGGTGATGGCCGCGCGGATCATGGCGGGCGTGGCGGAGAGCCAGTCGAAAGGGCCGCTCCAGCGCTTGCGGTCGAAGCGCTTGAGCATGGCGGAGGTGAAGCCGTCTGCACCCAGGCTGACATGCGAGGCGATGCCCTCCACCCCGCGCAGCGCCGGCACCAGCTGGCCGCGGACCATGTTGTCCTGGCTGCGGCGGACCAGGGTCGCGAATTCCTCGCTCGACATCAGCAGGGCGATGAAATGGGTCAGGAACCGCTCGATGCCCTGCTGTTCGACCATGGGCTGGAATTCGGCCCACCACGCATCCACCACCTCACCGGGCGGGCGGGCGAGCAGCGCCTGATAACAGGCCGCGACCATGGCATCGAAGACATCGCGGCCGGCCGTGGCCGGGGCTGCGGTGGAGGCCAGCGCGGTGCTGGCCGGCAACAGGCTGCGGAACAGCTGCTCGGCCATGGCGTCCAGCCCCTGGTCAGGGGCGGCGCGGGCCAGCAATGCCAGCTGGGCTTCAAGCTCGGCCTCTGGCAGCGGCTGGCCAGGGCGCAGCACGCGATGGGCGCCCCGAAGCAGGGCACGCAGCGTCTCGGGCAGGGCGCGCAGCGCCTCGGGCGGGGGGATGGCGGGTTCGGGCGGGGTGCTCTCCCCGCCCGACAGGCCAAAGGCCGCGCGCAGGCCGCGCGGCGCGGCGGGGGAAGCAGCTTCTCCCGCCTTGGGCTCGCTCACCGCGAGTAGAACTCGACCACCAGGTTCGGTTCCATCTGCACCGGGTAGGGCACATCCGCGAGCTTCGGCGCGCGGAGGAACTTGCCGCGCATCGCGCGGTGGTCGATCTCCAGGTATTCAGGCACTTCGCGTTCGCCGGACTGTGCGGCGTCCAGCACCATGGCCAGCTGCTTCGACTTTTCCTTCACCTCGATCTGGTCATTATCCTTCACGAGGTAGGAGCCGATGTTCACGCGCTTGCCGTTCACCTGGACATGGCCATGGTTCACGAACTGGCGGGCGGCGAAGGGCGTGATGGCCAGCTTCATGCGGTAGACCACGCAATCCAGCCGGCGCTCGAGCAGCTCGATCAGGTTCTCGGAAGTGTCGCCCTTGCGGCGCACGGCTTCTTCGTAATACTTGCGGAACTGCTTTTCGCCGATATTTCCGTAATAGCCCTTCATCTTCTGCTTGGCCATCAGCTGCACGCCGAAGTCCGTGGGCTTGTTCTTGCGGCGCTGGCCATGCTGGCCGGGGCCATATTCGCGCTTGTTGACCGGGGACTTGGCACGACCCCAGAGGTTCACACCCAGGCGGCGATTGATCTTGTACTTCGCGGAAGCGCGCTTGCTCATAGGCTATCACCGCCCTGCATGATGCGGGCGGCCTTTCGTGTTAAGTGGCTGTTGCCACAGGTTGTCCCGGTAGTCCTGTCATGCTGGAGGGGCCGATTCACTGGCTAGGCCGAAACGGCCTGATCAGATCGGACCCTGGCCGACAGGCGTGCCACATCGCGGTCGGAACCCGACGCAGCCGCTTTCCCAGGAATGGCGCGCGTATAGTGGCGCGGCTCGGGCTTGTCAAAGCGGGCGGATGGGCCTTTTAGGCAGGCATGGTGACACGCGCGGATATTCTGGTGCTCGGCCTGACGGCGGGCGTGGTGGGCTGCCTGGTGGGCGGGCTGATGCTGGGCGTGGGCCTGGGGCTCGTGGTCAACCGGGTGCATGCGGGCTGGGTGCTGGTGCTGCCCTCGGCGCCGGTCGCGGGCATGCTGGGCTATGTGTTCGCGCGCAAGCTTGCGAAGCAATTGCCGAAATAGCGCGGCGCGGCGCCTCACAGGGCTTCCCGCGCATTGGGCAGCGGGCCGGTGAAGGTGAAGAACAGCTCCGGCGCCATCCAGCGCGAAATGCGCGCCCGGCCGCTGACGATGGCCCAGAAGCCCTTCAATATCTCGATCAGGCGGCTGAGCGCGGGTGACAATCGCTCGCGCTCGAAGGTCTCACCAGCTGGGGCAGCCAGGTCTCGGCCGCGTAGCGGTGCAGCAGCGGGTCGGGCAGGAACCAGGAGGGGGCGTGGAGTGCGGAATCCATGCCCAGATGCGGCGCCAGCATGATCCCGCGCAGCCCCAGCGCGCGCCGCGCCCGCCGAAACGCCATGCACACCCATCAGGTGAGCGAGGCCGCCACCCGATGATGCTTGCTTGCGACATATTTCAAAAGCTGTTCCCAGGCGCCCTTATGCGGCCAGCGGAAGAGCCGATGGATGCTGTGCCATTTGCCGAATACGGCTGGCAATTCGCACCAGGGCTTGCCTGAACAGGCGGCGTGGAAGCAGGCATCGAGCGCCAAGCGCGGGGAGGCGAGCCGGCGGCCGCGATCGGGGTGCAGCCAGGCGAAGATGAACTGGATGTCGTCCCATTCGTCATCGGTCATGGGGCGCCAGGGGACGGGTTGGTGGAGGCGGGCGGTGGTGCCGCGGGGGGTGACGCGGAAGGGGGGGCGGGGCATGGCGGGGTGGTTACAGGCGAAGTATCCTAGGAAAATAAGCCGAAACCGCATCGAAACCCACCCGCAAAGCAAAAGGGCCGCGCATCGCTGCGCGGCCCCCTGCCCTGGTCTCCCAGAAACTTACTTGCTGATGCTGGCCACCACGCCCGCACCCACCGTGCGGCCACCTTCGCGAATGGCGAAACGCAGGCCTTCATCCATCGCCATCGGCGCGATCAGCGTCACATCCATCGAGATGTTGTCGCCCGGCATCACCATCTCCACACCTTCCGGCAGCGTCACCACGCCCGTCACGTCGGTCGTACGGAAG
>JAIXVH010000214.1 GCA_027483125.1 Acetobacteraceae bacterium
AACAAACCATCGAGGCGAAAACACCGCCAGTCGAGGCGCCTGCAGCGGCATTGGGAGCCGCATCGGCCGTCAGATCAGAGGCAGCCCAGGGTTATCGGAGGCGCACAGATTTCCGGAGGTATCCACATCACTGGGATTTCTGTTTCTAGTTCAAAAATTACGTTGTTTCAAAACGAAAAATTGCCGATGCGCAAGCAATTCGCCCAGCCTGATTGAAAATATTAATTTTCATTTCTACTAAACATTGGCGGCGAACGGACAACAAACGATTTTGGATTCGCAAACACAGGCCTACCGACAACTCACCCGCAGCGCATCCGCCACCTGCTGCCCGCGCAGCGGCGCGCGCCCCGGCATGTTCATCGCATAACCCAATGACACCGTCCGCCGCCCGCGCGCAGCGAAGGCCTGCTCGCCCACCGGCTTGTTCAGCGCATCGGCCACGAATTGCAGCCGCACATGCAGGGTCGCGTTGCTGGTGTTGTGCAGCCGCACCGAATAATCGGCACGGCCCATCGCACCTGGCGTGACCGCGGTCTCGAACTGCTCGGCCACCAACCGCCCGTCGCAATAGGTGACAGGGACAGCATAGACCTGCGCCGAGGCAGGCAGCGCGGCGAACAACAGGGGCAGCAGATATCGCATCCGCCATGCTTCGCACGGCCCGCCGCGCCTGCACAATCGGAAGACCCTCTCGGCGCGACAGACGCGACCGATCAGGCGATCGTCTCCTCCAGGAAGACCTGCACCGCCTGGAACAGCGCGCCACGATTGCGCTCCATGATGATGCTGTGCGTGCCATCGGCCAGCATCACCAGCCGCTTGCCGGGGCTGGCCGTCAGCAGCGGGAAGATGGCGGAGGCCATGGCCGGCGGCGTGTCGCGGTCCCATTCGGCCACCACCAGCAGCGTGGGTGCCGTGACGCGCGCAGGGTCCCAGAAAGGCCGGCCGGCCTGCCAGAATTCCGCGCTGTCCTGCAGCACGCCATTGGGCGCGCGCAGCGCGGGCGGGTTGCGGCGCAGCCCCTCAGGGTCGGTCGCCCAGGTCACGCCGGCCCAGTGTTCGAACCAGCCGGCCGGGATCAGTGTGGCACGCGCGCGTTCGGGCACGCCGGTCAGCCAGCGCTCGCGCGCCTGCGCCTGGGTCACCCAACGGTAAGCGCCCGGTGTCCCGCCGGCCGCCCCTGCCGCCAGCGACGCACCCTCACGCAGCCAGCCCGGCGCGTAGAGCACCAGGCGCTCGACCAGCGTGGGGTTGTCGGCAGCAAAGCGGCCCATCAGCGCCGAGCCCCAGGACCAGCCCATATGCATCATGCGCGGCAATCCGCGGCGGTTGCGCACGAAGGCCGCCACGGCGCCGATATCAGCCACGGCCTGCTCGCCGCGCACGATGGGTGGGTTGGCCTCGGGCGGCTGGGCCATTTCGGGCGGCCGCGTGGAACGGCCATAGCCGCGGATATCCAGGCACCACACATCGAAGCCACGGCCGGCGATATAATCCATCCAGGACAGGCCGCCGAGCGGCAGGTCGAAGGCGGTATGCGCCGGATAGGTCGCGCCATGCACGAACAGCAGCGTGCGATTGGGCGTGAAGCTGGTCAGGTTGTCCGGCCGCTTGTTGCGCACGAACAGCTCGATGCCGGCATCGCCCGAGGGCACCATGAATTCCTCGGTCACGATGGCCGGCGCCTGGGCTTGCGCGGGCTTGGCCAGCAGGGGTGCTGCCAGCAATGGTGCGGCGAGGGCGTGTCGGCGTTGCATGGGCATTCCCCTTGGTATCGGCGGGCAGGATACAATGATTTGTGCCCGCACCATAAGCTGCATAGAGTGCCCCCATGCAGACGCCGAATTTCCGCGCAGCGCCACCCAACCTGACATCGACCGCCATGGACAGCCGCAGCACCTCCATCCTGCGGGAGTTGATCCAGCTCTATGTCGCGACCGGCGAGCCGGTGGGCAGCCGCACCCTCTCGCGCCGATTGCCGCTGAACCTCTCGCCCGCCTCCATCCGCAATGTCATGCAGGACCTGGAGGAGGCAGGGCTGATCTACGCGCCGCATACCTCCGCCGGCCGCCTGCCCACCGATCGCGGCCTCAGGCTCTTCGTGGACGGCCTGCTGGAATTCGGCGCCCTGCCGGAGGAGGAGCGCGAAGCCATCGCCGCGCGCTGCGCAGCCCATGGGCGTTCCTTGCAGGACACGCTGGCCGAAGCCGGGCAGATGTTGAGCGGGCTTGCCGGCGCCGCGGGGCTTGTGGTGGCCCCCAAGGCGGATGCCGCCGTCAAGCATGTGGAATTCGTGGGCCTGGGGCTGAACCGCGCGCTGGTCGTGCTGGTCTCGGCCGATGGGCAGGTGGAGAATCGCGTCATCGAATTGCCGCCGGGGCTGCCCGCGGGCGCGCTGATGCAGGCCACCAACTACCTCAATGCGCGGCTGCGCGGGCAGACGTTGGATGGCTTGCGCAGCGGCGTGGATGCCGAGATCGCGGCCAATCGCACCGCGCTCGATGCGCTGACGAACCAGGTGGTGGAAAGCGGGCTTGGTGTGCTGGCCGGCGGTGCTCCCGGTGCGGGCGGCAGCCTGATCCTGCGCGGCCAGGCGAAGCTGTTGCAGAACCTGGACCACATGGCGCGCGTGCAGGAAATCCAATCGCTGTTCGAGCGGCTGGAGGCACAGGAGACCGTGCTGAAGCTCGTGGAAATGGCCCAGCGCGGCGAGGGCGTGCAGATCTTCATCGGCGCCGAGAATGCGCTGTTCAACGCCGCCGGCCTGTCCATGGTCGTCGCCCCCTTCCGCAACGGGGAGGAAAAGATCGTGGGCGCGATCGGCGTCATCGGCCCCACGCGGCTGAACTATGGCCGCGTGATCCCGGTGGTGGACTACACGGCCAAGGTTCTCTCGGAGCTGATGGGCTGATCAGGCGAAGATGAAATCCGCCGCCGTCACGCCGGCCACCCCGAACAGGTAGATCACATCGCCATTGGCGGTGATCTGGGTATTGCCGCCCGAGATGATCTGCAGCTGCGCGAAATCGGTGATGCCGCTGCCGATCATGAACAGCCTGTCGCCCTCGGCCCGGCTGAAATCGGCGATCTGGTCAAAACCCCAGCCGGCCTCGGTGAAGCGGAACTGATCCGCGCCCGACAGGCCGTAAAGCGTGTCATCGCCCGCCCCGCCCGAGAGGCTGTCACCCGCCGTCGAGCCATAGATCAGATCGGCGCCGCCGCGCCCTTCGATGCTGCTGGCCACACCGGCATTATTGCCCACCAGCAACTCGCCATTGGCGCCGCCTGTCAGTGCATTGCCGGCGCCGAACAACCGCGCCTCCTCGATATTCTCGCCGATGAAGAAGGCGCCGGCCGCGCCCATATAGACGATGTCATAGCCCTGCCCGGCCAGTTCCGTGACGACCGCACCGGTGTCGAGGATCACGTAGCTGTCATTGTCGGCACCGCCCGAGCAGCTATCGGCGCCGCCACCGGTGCGGAAGATGTCATTGCCGGCCCCGCCGGTCAGCGTATCGGCGCCGCCCTGGCCCCAGAGCACGTCATCACCGCCCTGCCCGGAGAGCGAACTGGCCGTCACATTCGCCACCAGGTCGTTGTTCTGCGCATTGCCGATCAAGCCGCTGCCGGCATCGAAAAGCCGCGCGATCTCGGTGTGCGCATCCATCAGGAAGGCGCCGGCGACACCCACCCAATAGGTCTCCGTGCCCTCGCCCGCCGCTTCCAGCAGCACCACGCCCAGATCATAGACCACCACCTGGTCGTCACCGATGCCGCCGATCACGCGGTCGGCGCCGCCGCCGGTGTAGAAGACATCATGGCCGCTGCCGCCATCCATGGTGTCGGCCTGGGGGCCTGACCAGAAGGTGTCATTGCCGGCTCCACCATTCAGGCTCGCCGCTAGGCCGGAATCATTGCCCACCAGCGCATTGTCGAGCGTGTTGCCGGTCACGCTGCTGGCGGCTCCGGTCAGGCGTGCGACCTCGATGTGATTGGCCAGGGTCTGGCCGCCGAGGCGGAAATAGACCGTGTCGGTGCCCGCGCCCGGGTCCTCGAACACGATGTCCACCGCATTATCCACGACATAAACATCGTCGCCCGCGCCGCCCACCATGCTGTCGGCGCCTGTCGCGCCATCCAGCACATCGTCCAGCGCATCGCCGCGCAGCGTGTCGGCCCCCGTGGTGCCATAGATCTGGAAACGCTCGATCCCGGCATAGGTGACGCCGTTCAGCCCATTGGCTGTGGTGATGCTGCCGCTGGTGCCGCCGCTCATGCCGATGCTGGAGCCCACGGCAGTGTAGTTCACCACCAGCGTATCCGTGCCCGCCCCGCCATCGATGCTGTCCAGCCCGCCACCGCCATGGAAGGTCGTGCTGCCGCTGCCCCCGATCAGCCGGTCGGCGCCGCCCAGCCCCGACATGCTGCTGGCACCGCCCAGCAATGCCGGGTTGTCACGCCAATCAGCCACATTGCCGATGCTGCTCAGCAACGCCCCGCCCGCGCCGGTGGTCAAGGTGCCGAGCAGTGTCAGCCCATCGCCCGATCGCAGTTCGATCACGGTGTAGGTGCCGCCGGTCGGCGCATCGCCCGCATAGGTGAAACCCGTGCCGAGATAGACGGCGCGCAGCCCCGTATTCAGCAGCACCGCATAATCGGTCGCGGTGGCGGACAGCGTGCTGGCGATGGCGGTGAAGCCCATACCGGGCCAAAGATTGCGCATGTCCACGCCGGTTGCGGCGTTGCTGACAAAGCCTGCCATGATCCGCTCCTCGCGTCTCGCGGTGACATAGCATCGGCCTTCAACGCATGGGTTAATCGAGGCTTGATGCGGGATGCCGGGCGATCAGCAGGCGTGGAAACCGCCGCCCGGCTGGGGTGCGAATTCCACGATGCCGAGCACCCGGAAATCGCGCCCGCCGCGCGGCTCGATCACCAATGCGCCGCCTTCGGGAAAGGCACGCCCGGCCACCGCATCGCCCGCCACCATGATCGCCGGCGTGCGATGGCCCACCAGAACGCGATTGGCGCCTTGCACCGGTTCGGCGAAGAGCCTGCGGTGTTCATCCAGCACCCAACCCAGGCGAGGGCCGGCATAGTCATCGGCCAGCAGGCTGTCCGTCACCACCACATGCGCAGCACCCACCATGTGTTCGGCCGTGTCACGTGCGCGGTAGACGGGGCCGGCCAGCACCGGCAGTGCCACCGGGATATTCAGCGCAGCCATGCGCCGCGCGATCTCGGCCGACTGCACCCGCCCGCGCGGGGCGATGTTGCGCTGCCCGGCACGGTCGCCCACGCGGAAGCTGATGTCGCAATTCTCGCCCATGGTGTCGGCATGGCGGAAGAACAGCACCAGGCCGCCCGCGCGCAGCCGGGCGATCAGCGGCGCCGCTTCGGGCGCGTCCCACCCCATGGGCGAGAGGCGCCCCTGGGCTGCAGCCGAAACGGCCAGGCAGGGCAGGACCAGCATCGCGCGGCGATTCATGCTTGCCGATTGCCACGCGATGCGCGCGGCGTGAAGCGTCGAATCCTGTGGCGCCCCAGCCCGGCGATGTCGCAGCATCGGGTCTGGGAGGAACAACCATGATCCGCATTGCCCGTCGCACCGCGCTGGCCGCGCCCATGCTGCCTTTCGCCGCCCGCGCGCAAGCCTGGCCGAGCCAGGCCGTGCGCTACATCAACCCATACCCGCCTGGCGGGCCGACCGACACGCTTTCACGCCGGCTGTGCCAGAAATTGTCGGAACTCTCGGGCCAGCAATTCCTGGTGGAAAATCGCTCCGGCGCGGGTGGGAATGTCGGCGTGGACGCGGTCGCGAAATCTCGCGCTGATGGCTACACGCTCGGGCTTGGCGGCATCGCGACACATGCGGTCGCGCCGCATATGCACGCGACCATGCCCTTCGATGTGGCGCGCGACTTCACCTATGTCTCGGGCATGTGGCAGCTGCCCAATCTGCTGGCGGTGCACCCAGATGTGCCAGTCCGCAATGTGGCGGAGCTGATCGCGCTGGCGCGCGCGCGCCCCGGTGAGCTGACCTTCGCCTCCGCCGGCCCCGGCACGACACTGCATCTGGCGGGCGAGGTGTTCAACATGATGGCCGGCGTGCGCCTGACCCATGTTCCCTATCGAGGCAGCGCACCCGCGCATCTGGACCTGGTGGCCGGCCGCGTCTCGATGATGTTTGACAACATGCCGGGCACGCTCGGCCTGTCACGCCAGGGCCGCGTGCGGCCGATCGCCGTGACATCGCTGACCCGCAGCCCCGCGGCACCGGAGATCCCAACCATCGCCGAAACCCTGCCGGGCTTCGACGTGGTATCATGGACCTGCCTGATCGGGCCGGCGGCAATCCCCGTGCCAGTGGTAGAGCGGCTGTCGGGGCTGATGCGCGCGGCGTTGTCCGCCGATGACCTGCGCGCCAGCTATCTCGATCTCGGCGCCAATCCCTGGTTCACGACGCCGGAGGAAACGGCCGATTACCAGCGGCGCTCCATGGCGTCGCTCGGGCCTGTGGTGCGCGCGGCGGGGCTGCGGGCGGAATAGCCGTCACTGGCGCGCGGCGGCGGGCGGCTGTAAGTGCCCGGCCATGGCGCGTCGTGCATTCCGTCTGCCGCTGTGGCTCCGCCTGCTGGTGATCGTGCCGGCAGTGCTGCTGCTCGCTGTCGGCGGGGCGCTTTACCTGCTGGTCTGGTCCACCCTGCCGGCGCGGGATGCGCGGCTGCAGCTGCGCGGGCTTTCGGCGCCGGTGGCGATCGCTTTCGACACCGCAGGCGTGCCGCGCATCCAGGCCACGACCGAGGCCGATGCCGCCATGGCACTCGGCTGGCTGCATGCGCGTGACCGCATGTTCCAGATGGAGGCGATGCGCCTGGGCGCACAGGGCCGGCTTGCCGAAATCGCCGGCCGTGGCGCGCTGCGGCTGGACCGTTTCACGCGCGCGCTGGGCCTGGCCGAACGCGCGGCCGATGACATCCAATCCCTCTCGCCCGAGACGCGGGCCATCCTGGAAGCCTATGCCGCCGGCGTGAACGCGCAGATCGCAGCGCGCGGGCGCTTCATCGCGCCGGAATTCCTGCTCCTGGGCGCGCCGGAACCCTGGCGGGTCGAGCACTCGCTGCTCTGGGGCAAGGTGATGGGCCTCTGGCTCTCGGGCAATTGGCGCAGCGAATTGGAACGCGCGCGCCTTGCGCCCGGCCTCGGCACCGAACGCTTCGAACAGCTCTTTCCCGCCGATACCACGCCCGGCCGGCCCGACCGCCTGGCCGCCATCCAGGGCCTGGACAGCCTGCTCGCCGCCCTGCCCCGCTTCCCCGAGGATGCGCCCCTGCCCTCCAGCGCGTCCAACGCCTGGGCGCTCACGGCCGCGCAATCGGGCACCGGCGGCGCGCTGCTGGCGGCCGATCCGCATCTGGGCTTCTCGGCGCCCATCCTGTGGTACCTGGCGCGCATCGAATTGCCGGGCGGGCGGTTCCGCGCCGGCGCCACATCGCCCGGCGTGCCCATGGTGGTGATCGGCCGGAATGAGGCGCTGTCCTGGGGCTTCACCACCACCCATTCCGACACGCAGGACGTGTTCATCGAACGCGTGATCGACCAGGACCATTACGCCACCGAAGACGGCCCGCGCCGCTTCACCACGCGCGAGGCGCGGCTGCGCATCCGTGGCGGCGCCGAGGAGGTGCTTCGCGTGCGCGAAACGCGCCACGGCATCGTCATATCCGACCTGGATGAAACGCCGCGCACGGATGGCACCGCACTCTCGGTCGCCATGGCCAATCTCGCCCCGCGCGACACCAGCGCCGAGGGGCTGCTGATGCTCAACCGCGCGCGTAGCGTGGCCGAGGGCGGGGCGGCTTCCGCGCGCATCACCAGCCCGCCGCAGAACCTGATGCTGGCCGATGGCACGGGCGCGATCGGGCTGTTCCTGACCGGCCGCACGCCGATCCGCCGCGCCGGCGACGGCAGCCTGCCCAGCCCGGGTGATACCGCCGCGCATGGCTGGGATGGCTTCGTCTCGCCGGGTGATATGCCGCACTGGGTCAGCCCGCCCAGCGGCCGGCTGGTGAATGCGAATAACCGCGTGGCCCCGGCCGACCATCCGGTCTTCCTGGGCCGCGACTTCCCGGGCGATTGGCGCTTCCGCCGCATCCAGGCGCTGCTCGACGCCAATCCGCGCCCCGATGCGGCGGTGATGGCGGGCATGCAGCTCGATGCCTATTCGCTGCTGGCCGAGGCCTCGCTGCCCATGCTGCGCAACCTGGCCACCACCGGGCGCGCGCGCGAAGCCCAGCAATTGCTCGCAGGTTGGACCGGGGAGATGGCCGCGGGCCTGGGGCAGCCGCTGATCTGGAACGCCTGGCAGCGGCATTTCATGCGCCTTGTGCTGGAACGCGCCGGCGTGCCCGAGACCGCGGCCAGCCCCGAATTCCTGGGCCAGATCCTGGCCGGCCGCGCGCCCGCCTTCTGCCGCCCCGATTGCGACGGGCCGGCCGCCCGCGCGCTCGATGCCGCGGTGGAGCAGCTCTCCGCCCTCTACGGCCCGGACATGACCAGCTGGCGCTGGGGAACGGCGCATCAGGCGCGCTTCGAACACCCGCTGCTGCGCTTCATCCCGGGCCTGTCCTGGGCCACGCGGCTGGCCGTGCCCACAGCCGGTGATGGCCAGACCGTGCTGCGCGCGACGCCGCGCGGCGGCGCCGAGCAGCCCTTCATGAATGTGCATGGCGCGGGGCTGCGCATGGTCGCCGACATGGCCAGCCCCGATGGGCTGATCGCCATCATCAGCACCGGCCAATCGGGGCATCCCATGTCCGAGCATTGGGGCGATTTGCTGCCGCTCTGGGCCGAGGGGCGTATGCTGCGGCTCTCCCGCGAGGCCACGCGCACCCTCAGCCGGGTGGAACTCTGGCCGTGATCCAGCCCGTGGTGATCGGGCTGCTGGCGGGGTTTGTGGGGTTCGCGTCATCCTTCGCGGTGGTGCTGGCTGGCTTCACGCAGATGGGCGCGACGCCGGCGCAGGCGGCCTCGGGCCTGTTTGCGGTGACCTTCGCCATGGGCGCGCTGGGCGCCTGGTTTTCCTGGCGCCTGCGCATGCCGGTCGCCATTGCCTGGTCCACGCCGGGTGGCGCGCTGCTAGCGGCCAGCGCCATGCCGGCGGGCGGATTTCCGGCCGCGGTCGGCGCCTTTCTGGTGGCAGCCGGGCTGCTGGTGCTGGCGGGTTTCTGGCGCCCTTTGCTGCGCGCGGTGCAGGCCATTCCAGCCCCCTTGGCCAATGCGATGCTGGCCGGCGTGCTGCTGGATCTGTGCCTGGCGCCGGCGCGCGCGGTGGGCAGCCTGCCATGGCTCGCGCTGCCGGTGGTGCTGGTCTG
>JAIXVH010000019.1 GCA_027483125.1 Acetobacteraceae bacterium
CAAGCGCCTTGAACGCATCCGGCGACAGGCCGACGAAGCTCAGGGCCATCTCACTCGCAGCTGCCTTGCCGAAGGCATCACCCGAAGCCCCAAGCGCCTTGAACGCATCCGGTGACAGGCCGACGAAGCTCTGGGCCATGTCACTCGCCGCAGCCTTGCCGAAGGCATCACCCGATACCCAAAGCGCCTTGAATTCCTCCGGCGACAATCCGCCGAATTCAAGACGGTCCCGGCCCAGCTCGAAATCCGTGATGCGGTTGCTGGCCGCGGTGCCAAACTGGAAGCGGAAGACATCGCCACCCAGCCCGCCGCTCAACACATTGGCGCCGCTGCCGCCATCCAGCAGGTCGGCATCATCGCCGCCGAACAGACGGTCATTGCCCGCGCCGCCCAACAGCGTGTCGCGGCCCTTGCCGCCTTCCAGGCGGTCATCGCTGTCTTCGCCCAGCAGCCGGTCCTGGCCATCGCCGCCCTGCAGCGTGTCATGGCCAGCCCCGCCCGACAGATCGTCATCGCCGCTGCCGCCCGACAGGCGATCCGTGCCGGCCCCACCGCGCAGCACGTCGCGCCCGGCGCCGCCATCGAGGCTGTCATTGCCATCGCCGCCATCCAGCACGTCATTCTCGGCACCGCCGGACAGATCGTCATGACCCGCCCCGCCCTGCAGCAGGTCCTCGCCAGACCCGCCTTCGAGGGTGTCATCGCCATCATCGCCGCTCAGCGTGTCAGCGCCCTCGCCGCCCTGCAGCTGGTCATGGCCTGCACCGCCAGAGAGCACATCGCGCCCCGCGCCGCCTGTCAGCACATCCTGGCCGTCGTCGCCGAACAGATTGTCATCGCCGCTGCCGCCATCCAGCTTGTCCTGGCCCAGGCCGCCGCGCAGTTCATCGGCGCCGGCATCGCCATTCAGCACGTCATTGCCGGTATCGCCCCGCAGCACATCGTCGCCCGAACCGCCGCTCAGCACGTCATTGCCGCTGCCGCCATCGAGCGTGTCATGGCCGCTGTCGCCGGCCAGCGTGTCGTCGCCGGTACCGCCATCCAGCCGGTCCCGCCCCTGGCCGCCGAATAGGCGGTCATTGCCGGCATCGCCGTTCAGCACGTCATCGCCGGAATTGCCCTGGAGCAGGTCATGGCCATCGCCGCCGTTCAGCGTGTCATGGCCCACGCCACCCGAGAGGCTGTCCTGGCCGGCGCCGCCATTCAGCAGGTCGTTCTCCTGAACCAGCGCCCTGCCCTTCATGTCGCGGCGGATGCCCGCGGCGTCATAGTAGAAGCCAGGCAGCGCCTCTTCATCATCGCCATAACGGATGTTGGGATCGAGCACGCGCGCGTTGGACTGGCCCACATCCAGGCGGAAGATCACATCGTCGAAGTCCTTGTCGCCGCCATTGCGCAGATCCTCGAAGCCCAGCAGCACCGTGCCGTCGCGCACATCCAGCCGGCCCACGGTATGGCCGAAGCGGTCGGCGTTCAGGGCGAAGCCATTTTCGGGCCGCGCCGGGGCGTGGAAGGTCTCGCGCGCATATTGCGTGCTCATCGCCGTCTGCTTGCCGTTCGCGGCGACGTGCCAGAGGGTGAGGTTGCCCTGGTTGTTGATGTTGCCCGGCTCGCCGGCCGCATTGCGGAACTCGAAGCGGCCGGCGCTGTCGGCCAGAAGCCCGGCGGTGGACTGCCCGAAGCCGTTCGAGAGGATGAAGAAGCCGATCTTCTGCCCGGCCTTCAGCGGCACATCCAGCGACGACACGCCGCCGATCAGATCACCGCCCGAACCCTGCTTGGACGCGTTGGCGAACAGGATCTTCACATCGCCGATCCTGCCATCCGCGCCGATGCTGTACATGCCGAGCGTGTTGCGGAAACCCGCCCCCTCATCCATGAACGTGACCTTGCCCTTGTAGTCCTGGGCGATGGTCAGCTGGTCCATGCGCAACAGCGCCGGGCCGCCGCCGCCATGCAGCACGTCATCGCCGGCACTGCCCGCCACCGTGTCATTGCCGCTGCCGCCATGGACCACGTCATTGCCCGACTGGCCGTTGAGGTTGTCATGGCCCTGGCGGCCGGAAATGATGTCCCCGGTGACGCCGCCATTGATGGTATCGGCGCCCTTGGTGCCGATGATCGGTGTAATCGCGCTGTTCATGGTCCTGCTCTGTGCAATTGGTAAGGCGGTGGTGGGCGATCAGTCCGCGCGGGCCGGCCGGCCGTAGACGTCCTGCAGCCGGACGATGTCGTCCTCACCCAGGTAGTCGCCGAGCTGCACTTCGATGATCACCACGGGCTCGTCTGTCGGATTCTCCAGCCGGTGCACGGCACCCTTGGGAATGATGACGACGCCGCCCGATGCGACGTGCATCACCTCCTCATCCACGGTGATGACGGGGTTGCCGCTGACCACGACCCAGCGCTCGGCGCGGTGGTGGTGGTATTGCAGGGAGAGCCTGCCGCGCGGTTCGACCAGGATGCGCTTGACCTGGTGCGAGGCACCGCGATCGAGGCTCCAGAAGGCGCCCCAGGGGCGTTGTTCATAAATGACCGTGGTGGCGGGAATGGCTGCGTCCGCCGGTTGCGACACGGGTGATGGCTGCATGGTTCTGGGTCCGGGCTTGATGAAGGGGGTGCTCACCAGCCAATGCCGGTGAGGTGGGCGGGCTGGTGCTCGCGCGAGGGATAGAGGCGCGCGACATCGATCACCGGTCGTTCGCTGGCCGCGCAGATCGCGCGGTAGGTCGGGTGGGCCTGGGTCACGATGATCGCATCGGCGTCGCGCACCGCATCGGCCGGGCTGTCGGCCAGCATCCCGCGCAGGCCGCCGGCCAGCTGTTTCAGCCCGCCCGAGGCATGCGCGACATAGCCGAGTTGCGCCTCGATGCGCGTCGCCCTGGTGATCGCCGGGTCATGCGCCACCAGTTCCACGCCATCGCCCAGCAGCTGGCCCATCACTTCCAGGATGGGGCTTTCGCGCAGATCATCGGTGCCGGGCTTGAAGGCGAGGCCCAGGACCGCGACGCGCCGCGCGCCGGTCTGGCGCACCATGCGCACCGCCTGGGAGATGTGTTCCGCATTGGACCGGTCGAGCGAGGCGATCAGCGGCAGTTCCACGCCGAGGCCGGCGGCGATGTGGTTCACCGCGCGCACCTCCTTGGGCAGGCAGGAACCGCCATAAGCGAAGCCCGGCTTCATGTAGTAGGGCGAGAGATTGAGCTTCGTGTCGCGCACGAAGATGTCCATGACCTGGTGGCTGTCCACGCCGATCGGGCGGCACAGCCGGCCGACCTCGTTGGCGAAGGTGACCTTGGTCGCG
>JAIXVH010000118.1 GCA_027483125.1 Acetobacteraceae bacterium
CTGGATCAGCATGATCTGGCGGCGCTTGATGACTTCCTGGATCTTGTAGTTGCGCAGGAAGCGCGGCTGGGCTCGGCGCTGGGCGCGCTCCTCGGCGGCGGCTTCTTCTTCCTCATCCTCTTCGTCGTCTTCCTCGGCCGCGGGCGCGGCTTCGGTGGGCTCCCCGCCGAGTGTCTCGGGCGGGGCCATGTCCTGCTCGATGGAGACCACGCGGCCGGGATGTTCGCCTTCCTCGGCGGGGGCTTCGGCGGGAGTGGTGTCGGTCGGCGCGGGTGCTTCGCTGGGCGCGGCCTCGGCCACGGTCCCAGCCTCGGCGGCCGGCTCGGCCACGGCGGCAACCGGTGCATCGCCCGCAGGCTCCGCCACCGCCTCGGCCAGGGCCGCTTCCAGCCCGACCTCCACGCTGCGCCGCTGCTCGGCCACGGCCAGCTTGCGGGCGCGGCGTTCGGCGCTGCGCTGGGCGGCGCGTTCTTCTTCCTCGGCCTCTTCGCGGGCTTCGGCTTCCTGCGCCTCGATCAGGCGCTGCCGATCGGCGGTCGGGATCTGGTAGTAATCCGGGTGGATTTCGCCAAATGCCAGGAAGCCGTGCCGGTTCCCGCCATATTCGACAAAGGCCGCCTGCAGGCTGGGTTCTACCCGGACCACTTTGGCCAGGTAGATATTGCCTTTCAGCGGGAGTTTATTGGCGAATTCAAGGTCGAATTCTTCAAGCCGTGAACCGTCCAGCAGCGCCACGCGGGTTTCTTCCGCGTGGGATGCGTCGATCAGCATCCGCTTTGTCATGAAATTGCTCCGGGCCGGGCCGCGCAATGGCGTATCCACAGCCGCAAGGGGTCGGTGGGACCGAGCAGGAATCGCGTTCAGATCTCAGGCATGCCATCACGGCGTGCGCAATCCTTGGCTCGGGCGGCGCGGCCTGGTGGCGCGCACCGCAATCTCTGGTCGCCGGCACCGCGTTGCGGCGGCGGGCGATGGCGGTGGCTGGTGTCTGAACCAACCTCCGCACGCGGGCGCCGCTGAGGCGGGGGCACGGCGAAATCCGGAGTTTTCCGGAAGGCCAAGTCCTTGCGCGGCGTCCCGTCTCGGGGGCGGCCGCGGCCACATCATGCGCCCATCGCGCTCATCGCCAGGGCATCCCACCATACCAGCAGCCCCCCCGCCCGCAAGGCCATAAATGACAGTCGCGTATCGATAGCTGCGCAAGGCTGGCGCAGCGCCGGCAGAGTCTGCCTCAATATCAAGCGGTTGCGCCCGGTCCCTGGGGCGCGGAAGCCACAGCACAGAACACGAACAAAACCACTGCACATCTGCCAAGGATCGGTTAGTATATGTGTGCCGCATCGGGGGGTGCGGCTGGGGATGACCACCACACGACGTTCCTTGCTGGGCGCGGCGCTGCTTGCCGCATGCGCGACGCCCGCGTTGGCACAGACACGCCGCCCGCCGCGCGATGGCACGCGCGCGGCGTTGCCGCTGGTCATGCTCGACCCCGGCCATGGCGGCGCCGACCCCGGCGCGATCGGCGCCCAGGGCACGCTCGAAAAGCGCATCGTGCTGAGTGTCGCGCTCGATCTGCGCCGCCGCCTGGAAGCCACCGGCCGATGCCGCGTGGCGCTGACGCGCAGCAGCGACGTATTCGTGCCGCTGGGCGCCCGGGTGGACGCCGCGCGCAACCGTGAGGCCGCACTGCTGCTGTCCATCCACGCCGACAGCGCGCCGCCGGGCATGGGCGGCCGCGCCCGCGGCGCCAGCATCTACACCCTGGGCGAAACCGCCTCCGACCCGTTCTCCGCCGCGCTGGCCCGGCGCGAAAACCTGGCCGACCGCGCCGGCGGGCTGCGCCTGCCCAGCGTGCCGCCGGATGTGCAGCGCATCCTGCTCTCGATGATGCGCGCCGAGACGCGGCAGGGCAGCGAGCGCGTGGCCCGCACCACGCTGGCCGCGCTGTCCGACGACATCCCGCTGCTGAGCAACCCGCATCGCCGCGCCAGCTTCGTGGTGCTGAAGGCGCCGGATGTACCGAGCGCGCTGGTCGAGGTGGGTTTCCTGTCGCACCCGCAGGATGAGGCGCTGCTGAACCGCCCGGCCTGGCGGGGCCGGGTGGCGGCGGCGCTGGCGGAAGGTGTGGTGGCGTATCTCGGTCGGCGGGTGGTTACATAACCCACGCGTATGATAACCATGTCTAACCGCGATTGGATATAACCGCCACGCAGGCGCATCTCTCCGTCACCGAAGAGGCGACACATCGCCGCCTCGAGACAGACAGGAGACCATCATGAACCGCTTCCTTATCGCGACCCTCGCCGTCACCGCCCTGGCGCTGCCCGCCATGGCGCAGGAGAATGCCTTCCCGCAGGTCACCAATGATGGCGCCGGCAACACCAGCGTGCAGTACAGCACAGGCCCGCGCGGCAACATCGTGGGCGGCGGCGCCGCCATCATCACCGGCACCGAGGAAGGCCGCCCGGTCATCGAATACCGCGGCGCCGTCCGCGCCCAGGCGCCCTCGCGCCCGGCCCTGGCACCCGCGGTGCCCGAAAGCCAGACCCAGCAGGGCTGACCAGGTCCTAGGGCGCCCGCGCCAGCGGGCATTCCCAGGCGGTGAGGCGGCCGGCATCCGGAAGGGTGCCGGCCGTTTGCCGTTGTTGACGCCCGGCGCCGCGCACCGCTTCATCCCCGCATGGACCGTTTCCAGGAAATGCTCGTCTTCCGCCGCGTGGTGGAGGCCGGCAACGTCACCCGCGCGGCCGAGGCGCTGCATGTCTCGCAGCCCGCCCTGTCCCGCACGCTGGCCGGGCTAGAAGCGCGGCTGGGCGTGGAATTGCTGCGCCGCACCAAGCGCGGCGTGCAGCCCACCGAGGCCGGGCAGGCCTTCTTCCGTGACGCGGTGGAGCTGCTCGACCGGCTGGACGATGTAGAAGCCAATACCACCGCCAACCGCGCAGCCCTGGCCGGCACCATCCGGCTCGCGACCGCGACGCTGCTGTTCACCGGCGTGGTCGCGCCCATCCTGGGCCGCTTCGTGGCCGAACACCCTTCCGTGTCCGTCGACGCGTCGCTGGGCGGCACGCAGGTGGACATGCTGGCCGACAATATCGACCTGGCCTTGCGGGCCGGCCGGCCGGGCGCGCAGGATTTGAAGTTCCGCAAGCTCGGCGTGATCGAATTGGCGCTCTTCGCCTCGCCGGACTATCTGACCCGCGCCGGCACCCCCACCACGCCCGAAGAACTCACCGACCACAGCTTGATCGGCGGCATCGGCCCCACCGCACGCGCGCATTGGCCGCTGGAATCCGAGGCCGGACAGGCGCTCTCGATCCCGGTCGCGCTGCGGCACCATTGCGATGAATTGCAGGGCCTGATCGCCATGGCCCAGGCCGGCCTGGGGATCACCTTGTGCCCACCTTACATCGAGGCCGCCCAAGGCCTGCGACGCGTGCTGCCGGGCTGGCACCTGCCGGACAGTCCGATCTTCCTGGTCTGGCCGGCGCAGCGGCACATGCCGGCGCGGGTGCGTGCGTTGCTGGATGCGCTGATCCGCGACGTGCCGGCGATGCTGGCCCGCCGATCATGAGCCATCCGCATCAGGACCATGGCTGACCGGCTGCTGAAACCCATCAACCCCGCCCGGCCAGGAAGGGGCGCGGGTCCACCGGCTGCCCGCCGCGCCGCAATTCCACATACAGCGCGGCATCCTGCGCCGGCAGCAGGCCCACCGGTTCGCCCTGGATCACGCGTTCGCCGGTGGCGGCATCCAGCCGTTCCAGCCGGGCCAGCACCAGGTGCAGCCCGCCGCCGCAATCAATGATGATGATGTTGCCATAGCTGCGGAACGGCCCGGCAAAGGCCACCCGCCCAGCACATGGCGCCGTCACCCGCGCGCGGGGCGGTGCCGAGACGGTCATGCCGCGCGCCGGGCCGCCATCCCCCGCGGCGCCGAATTCGCGCGTGACCTGCCCCGCCACCGGCAGGCCGGAGGCCGCGCGTGGCCCCGAACGGGCGGGTTCGCGCGCCGCCTCGCGCTGGGCGGCGGCGCGGGCGCGTTCGGCGGCCTCGCGCTCGCGCTCCAGCCGGGCCACCGCCTGTTCCAGATCCTGGGCGCGGGCCATGGCTTCGCGCGCGCGGCGCTGGGCGGCTTCCTGTTCGGTGGTGAGCGCCGCGCGGCGGGCGCGGGCCTGGTCCAGCGCGCCGTCCAGCCGGGCATTGCTGCTGCGCGCCTCCGCCCGGGCTTCGGCCAGCCGCCAGGCTTCGGCGGCCGAGGCTGTGGCCAGGGCGGTCGCGCGTTCGGCCGCGGCGCGATAGGCCTCGGCCTCGGCGCTGGCGTGGCGGATCAGCGCCTGCATGGCCAGCAACCCGCGCAGCGCATCGCCGGGCGGCGCGGGAACGGCCAGCATGGTCTCGGCGGGCCAGCGTTCCAGCCGGTGCAGCAAGGGCAGCAGCGGCGCCACCGCATCGGCGCGCGCCAGGCGCTCGAGATCGGCGGCGCGGGCGGCGGCATTGGCGGCGCGGGCGGCGGCTTCGGTCTGCATCAGCCGGGCCTCGGCATTCTGCACGGCGCGCGCGGCGAGGACGCGGGATTCGGCCAGGCGCTGTTCCTCGCTGCGCGCGGCTTCGGCCTCGCGGGCGGCGGCTTCGGCGGCAGCGGCCTGGGCGGCGGCGTCGCGTCGTGCGGTGCGCGCATCGGCGGAGCTTGCGTCACGCGCCTGGCCCTGCACTTGCGCCATGGCAGGCAGTGCCAACAGCAGCAACATGGCCGCGAGCCGCTTCATCCCAGCAGGGACCTGCCGGTCATGGCAGCGGGCTGCGCCAGGCCCAAAAGCGCCAGCAGGGTGGGCGCGACATCGGCCAGCCGGCCATCATGCAGCGCCGCCCCTGCCGGGCCGCCCATCAGCAGCACCGGCACGCGGTTGAGCGTGTGCGCGGTGTGCGGGCCGCCTGTGGCGGGGTCGCGCATCATTTCCGCATTGCCGTGGTCAGCCGTGACCAGCAGCGCGCCGCCCTGCACGCGCACCGCATCGGCGATGCGGCCCAGGCCGGCATCCACCGCCTCCACGGCGCGGATGGCGGCGGAGAGATCACCGGTATGGCCCACCATGTCGGCATTGGCGAAGTTCAGCACGATCATGTCGTATTGGCCGCCGCTGATCGCCTGCATGGCCTTGTCGCTCAGTTCCGGGGCGGACATTTCGGGCTGCAGATCATAGGTGGCGACCTTGGGCGAGGGCACCATGATCCGGTCCTCGCCGGGCAGCACCGCTTCCTCGCCGCCATTCAGGAAATAGGTGACGTGCGGGTATTTCTCGGTCTCGGCCATGCGCAGCTGCTTCATGCCGGCGCGCGCGACCACCTGGCCCAGCAGGTCATCCATGGATTGGGGCGGGAAGAGCGTGGCCAGATGCGCGTCCAGCGCGGTGGAATACTGCGTCATGCCGATCGCGGCGGAGAATGCCACACGCCGCGCGCGCGCGAAGCCGGTGAAGCCCGGGTCCAGCAGGGCGGCCAGGATTTCGCGCACGCGGTCGGCGCGGAAATTGAAGCAGAGCAGCGCATCGCCATCGGCCATGCCGGCGTAGTCGCCAATGATGCGCGGCGTGGCGAATTCATCCGTCTCGCCGGCGGCATGGGCGGCGGCGATCGCCTCCTGCGCAGTGGCGTGCGGTGCGCCGACGGCATCGACCATCGCGTCATGCCCGCGCTGCACGCGCTCCCAGCGATTGTCGCGATCCATGGCATAGTAGCGGCCGCAGAGGGTTGCGATGCGCGCGCCTTCGGGCAACGCGGCCTCGAACCGCGCCAGGTATTCCGGCGCGGCCTGTGGCGGCGTGTCGCGGCCATCGGTCCAGGCATGCACCGCCACCTGGATGCCGGCCGCGGTTGCGATGCGCGCCAGCGCCACCGCATGGTCCTGGTGCGAATGCACCCCGCCGGGCGAGAGCAGGCCCACCAGATGCAGCGTGCCGCGCAGCCCGCGCAAAGCCGGATGCGCGGCCAGCGTGCCATCGGCGATGGCGGTATCGATGCGGGGCAGATCCTGCATCACCACCCGCCCGGCGCCGAGATTCAGGTGCCCGACTTCGCTATTGCCCATCTGCCCGTCCGGCAGGCCGACATCGCGGCCGCAGGTGGCCAGCGTGGCATGCGGGCAGGCATCCCACAGCGCGGTGAAGTTCGGCGTGCGCGCCTGGGAGACGGCATTGTCGGCCGGGTCGCGGCGCAGGCCCCAGCCATCCAGCACGACCAGCATTACGGGTTTCGGCATTGCATCCTCAGGCGGTGTTGCGCCGGGAATAGCCTGCATTCGCGCGGGCCGGAACGGCCCGGCGGGCATTGATGCCGCGCGGGGGTCAGGCGTCCGGCTTGCGGGGCGTGAAGCGCGGCAGGGAGAGCGGCGCGCCGGCCCCCAGGAACATCTGCGGGCCGGAGGGCGGGTTCATGTTCTGCCGCACCTCCTCCCGCCGCACGCATTCGGCGGTGGACTGGCCCAGGGCGGCGGGCGCGGTGGCGCGCGCCATCTCGGCGATCAGGCAGCCATCATAGACCGTCACGGCGAATTGCGGCGCGCAGCCGAAGGAAGAGCGGTCAGGCCTCGCTGCGGTGTAGATGGCGCGGTTGGGCCGGGCCATCGGCTCTTGCGCGAAGATGCCGGTATAGCAGCCGGAGGTGACCACCACCGTCGGCGCCTGGCCACAGCCCTGGGACAGCGCGCGGTCCAGCGCGGCGGGGCCGATCACGGAATTGGCCTCGGGCAGCACCAGGCCCGCGCCGCGATCGCCATGCATGGTCAGGAAGATGAAGCAGCCCTCACCGACGGCGGGGCGCAGGCCGGCAATGGCGTTCAGCACTGCGCGCGGATCGGCGCGTTCGGCGCCGCGCTGGATGCGGTCGGGGCGGGCGGAAAAGGCGCGGATGGCGGTGGTGTTGCCGCCCTCACGCAGGCCATTGCCCATGACCTCCACCGCGCGGTCCCAGACCTGAAGGCTGGCATCGCCCGCGACCAGCACCGCATGCCATCGCGTGGGCGCGATGGGCTGTGCGGTGGGCTCCGACGGTGCCGCGGGCGGCGCCTTCTGGGCCGCGGCGGGCAGGGCTGCGAACAGCAGGAGGAACAGCAGGGCCTTCATGTGCGGCAGGTTACGACAGAAGGCACCCGCCGCGCATCAGCCGATTGCGTGATCAATCCAGGCGAATGTTATTGGCGCGCACCACGCGGCCCCAGGCCTCGGTCTCCTGCGCCAGCCAGGTCCGGAAAGGCGCGGGGCCCAGGCTGCGTACCTGTGCGCCGAGATCGGCCAGGCGGCGTGCGTTGTCGGGCTCGGCCATGGCGGTGCGGAAAGCCTCGTCCAGCCGTGCCAGCAGCGCGGGCGGGGTGCGGGCTGCGGCCAGCACGCCCTGGAAGGTGCCGGATTCAGCACCTGGCCAGCCGAGTTCGGCGAAGGTCGGCAGGTCATCGATGCGGGTGGGGCCGGTGACGGCGATGCCGCGCAGCCGGCCGTCACGCGTGAACGGCGCGGTGGCGGTGGCGCCGTTGATGATCAGCTGCGCCTCGCCGCCGGTCACCGCCGCGATGGCCGCGGCGCCGCCGCGATAGGGCACCTGCGTGAGTTCGGCGCCCCAATGCTGCGCGAGGATGAGCGCACCCAGGTGATTGGCTGCGCCCACGCCGGAATGCGCCACATTCACCGCCTGCGGCCGCGCGCGGGCCAGCGCCACCAGCTCGGCCGCATTGCGCGCCGGCACGGCCGGGTGCACGGCCAGGATATAGGGCGCGTAGATGAGCAGGTTCACGGGGTCGAGGTCGCGCAGCGGGTCGAAGGGCAGGCGCGCATACAGGGCCGGTGCAGTGGCCAGTGCGCCGGTGTCGATCAGCAGCAGCGTGTGCCCATCGGGCGCGCTGCGCGCGACATGTTCGGCGCCGATATTGCCGGCAGCCCCGGTGCGGTTTTCCACCACCACCGGCTGGCCCAATTGCCGCGAGACGGAGGGGCCCAGGATGCGCGCCAGGATGTCACTGGTGCCACCGGGCGCGAAGGGCACGACCAGGCGGATCGGTCGGTCGAAGCCCTGGGCGCGGGCGATGGCGGGTGCGGCCAAGAGGGCCGCGAGGGCGCGACGATGCATGCTGTGTTTCCTCCGTTGATGGGAGGAAGCATGCGCCGGTTGCGGCGCTATTCCAACCGCGCGCCGCTGCGGCGGATCACCTCACCCCAGCGGGCATGTTCGCTGCGCACCAGCGCCGGCAATTCGGCGGCCGGCATCCAGGGCAGCAGATCGAAGCCCAGTTCGACCAGGCGGCGCTGTACTGCCTGATCCTCCAGCATGAGGCGCGTGGTCTCTTCCATGCGCGTCAGGATGGGCGCGGGCGTGCCGGCCACCGTGGCCACCGCGATCCAGGTGGTCATCTCGTATTGCGGGAAGCCCTGTTCCTGCATGGTGGGCACATCCGGCAGGAAGGGGTTGCGCGTGGTCGAGGTGACCGCGAGCGGCCGCAGCAACCCGCCACGAATGCCGGTCAGCAGGGTGGAGATGTTGTAGTAGGCGAAATCCACCTCACCGGATTGCACCGCGAGGATCCCCTGCGGCGCGCCGCGATAGGGCACATGCGTGACATCCAGCTGCGCCTGCTGCGCCAGCAGCGCGGAGGAGAGGTGATGCGTGCTGCCCACGCCCCCCGAGGAATAGGTCAGCCGCCCCGGCTGCGCGCGGGCGGCGGCCAGCAGATCCGCCAGGCTGCGGATGGGCGATGCCGTGCGCACCACCAGCGCATTGGACACGCCCGCGATGCGCCCGAGATAGGCGAAATCCCGGAATGGATCATAGGGCAGCGAGGCGAAGAGATGCGGGTTGAACGCCACGGAGGTCTGGCCGGTGATGGTGATGGTGTGGCCATCGGGCGCGGCGCGCGCGACGGCGCCGAGTGCCACCGTGCCATTCGCCGCCGGGCGGTTTTCCACCGGCACCGGCACGCCCAGGCGCTGCGACCATTGCTCGGCCAGCAGCCGCGCCAGGATATCGACCGAGGAACCGGCCGCCAGCGGCGCGATCATGCTGATGGGCCGCGCCGGCCAGGCCTGC
>JAIXVH010000148.1 GCA_027483125.1 Acetobacteraceae bacterium
ATCGGCGGGCGCGTGGCGCGGCTGTGCGGCGCCTTTGGCATGCGGGTGCTGGTGCATGATCCCTATGTGCCGCGCAACACCATCATCGGCGCCGGCTTCACCCCGGTGAAGCTGGATGAGGGCCTGGCGGAAGCCGATTGGGTGACCGTGCACTGCCCGTCCAACACCGAAACGCGCGGCATGGTGAATGCCGAATTTCTGCGCGCCACCAAGAAGGGCGCGCATATCATCAACACCGCGCGCGGCACGCTGGTGGATGAAGCGGCACTCGCCGCCGCCCTGCATTCCGGCCATATCGCCGGCGCGGGCCTGGACGTGTTCTGGGAAGAACCGGTGCGCGCCGACAACCCGCTGCTGTCCACCCCCAACACCGTCGTCACGCCGCACAGCGCGGCCGCCACCGTGCAGGGCATGCGCCGCATGGGCATCTCCTGCGTGGAGAGCATCATCGGTCACTTCAACGGGACGCTCGATCCCGAGATGGTCATCAACAAGGACGTGCTGAGAAGGAACAGCTGACATGCCGGAAGCGCCACTCGTCACCACCAACCCCTTGCTGACGCTTGCGCAGCATGCGGCGTCCATGCCCATCACGCCGCACACCGCGCATCATGTGCGGCGCGCCATGGTGGATTGGTTCGCCTGCCTGGTGCCTGGCGCGGGCCTGGCGCCTGCCACCTTGATCGCGGCCGCGCTGCGCGATGAACGCGGCGCCGGCCGCGCGCGCTGCTACACGGATAATGCGCTCTCCGGCATCCGGCACGCGGCGCTGATCAACGCGGCGGCCGCGCACACGGTCGAGTTCGATGACATCCATCGCGACAGCGGCCATCACCCCGGCAGCGTCACCATCGCCGCAGCACTCGCCGCGGCGCAACACCATGGCGTGCCGCTGGAAACGCTGCACCGCGCGATCGCCGTGGGCTTTGAGGTGGCCTGCCGCATCGGCATGGCGGTCACGCCCAGCCACTACAAATTCTGGCACACCACCGGCACCGTCGGCACCATGGGTGCGGCGGCGGCGGTCGCGACCGTTCTGGGCTGCGATGCCAACCGCATGGCGCATGCCATTGCGCTGGCCGCCACCATGACCGGTGGCCTGCAGGAAGCCTTCCGTGGTGAGGCCATGTGCAAGCCCTTCCACCCGGGCCACGCCGCCGAAGCCGGCGCGCTGGCGGCCATGTCGGCGGCCGTCGGCGTGAAGGGCGCGCTGGATGTGCTGCATGGCCCGCTGGGCTTCGCCGCCGCCACCTCCGAGGATCGGGGCAAGTGGGATATCGGCCTGGCCAATCTCGACGCGCCGCCGGTCATCACCGCCATCACCTTCAAGAATCACGGCTGCTGCGGCCATATCTTCCCGACGCTGGACGCGCTGCTTGTGCTGCGCGCGCAGCATGGTTTCGGCGCCGATGACATCGCCAGCATCCATGCCGGCGGCTATGGCCCGACCAAGGATATCTGCGACCGGCCGGACCCGCAGAGCGAGCAGGATTGCCGCTTCAGCCTGCAATACTGCGCCGCCGCCTTCATGGTGCTGGGCGGCGTGCGCCTGGCCGCTTATCGGCCGGAGAACATGGCCGATCCGCGCATCCGCGCGCTGATGCAGCGCGTGACGCTCTCGCTCGACCCCGAGATCGCCAATGCCTATCCGCGCCGCCGCCCGGCGCGCGTGAAGGTCACGCTGCGCGATGGCCGCGTGCTGGAACATTTCCAGCCGACGCGGAAGGGCGACCCGGACATGCCGCTGTCCGATGAGGAACTGACCGCGAAGTTCAACGAGCTCGCGCGGCCATTGCTGGGTGATGCGGCGGCCGATGGGCTGCTGCGCAAGCTGTGGACCGGCACCACCGTCCCCTACTGACTTGCGCCCAGGGCGCGCCGGCGATAATCCTGCGCTTCCTCGTGATTTGTCCGGCCAGCTTGCGGCGAGGTTAAACAAACGCGCTAAACGGCCGATGCGGTGCCACCGCGCCGCCTCGCCCCTGCACCACACGGGGGCCGGACTTCATGGTCGAGGTTCTGTCATGTCCGATCGTCCGCTTCGTCCTGCCACGCTTCTGGTGCGTGGAGGGCTCAACCGTTCCAACCATGCGGAAACCGCCGAGGTGCCATTCCTCACCTCCGGCTTCGTCTATGACGATGCCGCGCAGGCGGAAGCCACTTTCGAAAACCGCATCACCCACTACCAGTATTCGCGCTTCGGCAACCCGACGCTGACCATGCTGGAAGAGCGGCTCTGCGCACTCGAAGGCGCTGAAGCCTGCCGCCTGACCGCCACCGGCATGGCGGCCGTGCATGCCGCGATGCTGTCGCATCTGAAGACCGGCGACCACGTCGTCGCCTCGCGCGCGCTGTTCGGCTCCTGCCACTGGATCGTGGCGAATCTGCTCGGCCGATACGGCATCACGCACCAGTTCGTGGATGGCGCGGACCTGGTGCAATGGCAGGCCGCACTGTCGCGCCCGACCGCGATGGTGCTGCTGGAAAGCCCGTCCAACCCGATGCTGGACCTGGTGGATATCCGCGCCGTGTGTGACCTGGCGCACAAGGCCGGCGCGCTGGTCGTGGTGGACAATGTCTTCGCCACGCCGCTGCTGCAACGCCCGCTGGAAATGGGTGCGGACATCATCACCTATTCCTGCACGAAGCATATGGACGGCCAGGGCCGCGTGCTGGGCGGCGCCATTCTCGGCCCGAAGAAATGGGTGGATGACGTGCTGCAACCCTTCATCCGCAACACCGGCCCTTCCATGGCCGTGTTCAACGCCTGGGTGATCCTGAAGGGGCTGGAAACGCTGAAGCTGCGCGTGGACGCGATGTGCCGTTCCGCCGCGCAAGTGGCCGATTTCCTGGCCGAACGCGCGGAGATCAAGCGCGTGCTCTATCCCTTCCGCGCCGACCATCCGCAGCAGGCGCTGGCGATGAAGCAGATGACCGCAGGCGGCACGGTGGTGTGCCTGGAACTCAAAGGCGGCAAGGAAGCGGCGTTCCGCTTCATGGATGCGCTGCGCATCATCGACATCTCGAACAACCTCGGTGATTCGAAGTCGATGGTGACGCATCCGGCGACCACCACGCATCTGCGCATCGGCGCGGAGGAGCGGGCGAAGCTCGGCATTTCCGATGGCGTCGTGCGGTTGTCGGTCGGGCTCGAGGATGTGGCCGACCTGATCGATGATCTGGCGATCGCACTGGATGCCGCGGCGCCGCTGGCCATCGCCGCCGAATGACGGCGCGCCCGCGCTCCTACACCGCGGTCACGCGGGAGATCCGCGTCTCCGTGCGCGCTTTCTACCTCGATGACCAGTCGGATCCGGGGCGCGGGCAATATGTCTGGGCCTATCGCATCGAGATCGCGAATGAGAGCCAGGCCCAGGTGCAACTGCGCAAGCGCACCTGGATGATCACCGATGGCCAGGGGCGCACGCAGCGCGTGCATGGCGACGGCGTGGTGGGCGAGCAGCCCATCCTGCAACCGGGGGAGGAATTCCACTACACCTCCGGTACGCCGCTCGCGACGCCCTCGGGCTTCATGAAGGGCCTGTACCACATGCTCGATACCGGCACGGGCGAGAACTTCGATATTGTGATTCCCGCCTTCAGCCTGGACAGCCCGCACGCGCCGGGCGGCGTGCACTGACGCCTATTCCGGCCGCGCGCCGGAAGCCCGCACAACCTCCGCCCAGGCGGTGATCTCACTGCGCACGAAGGCCTGCGCATCGGCCAGGAACAGGGCGGGATTGTTGGTCGCGGTCTCGGCATAGCGCTGGCGCACCAGGGGCGCGTCGAGCGCCGCGCGGATCGCGCCGGCGAGGCGTTCCTGCACCGCCGCCGGCGTGCCCGCGGGTGCCGCGATGCCGCCCCAGCCATCCACCACCAGCTGCGGAAAACCGCTCTCACGAAAGGTCGGCACGGCGGGGAAATCGGCCACGCGTTCGGCGCGCGAATGCGCCAGCGCCCGCAGCGCGCCGCTGCGCATATTCGCACCCGCCGCCGTCAAGCTGTCGATCAGTGAGGGGATGTTGCCCGCGATCGCATCCGTCGCTGCCTGCGCCCCGCCGCGATAGGGAATATGCGTGGCATTGATGCCCGCCAATTGCAGGAAGCGCAGCATGAACAGATGCGGCATGGAGCCAACGCCGGAGGTGCCATAGGCGATGTCGCCCGCGCGCGCGGCCGCGATGTAGTCGGCCAGGGTTTGCATCGGCTGGCGCGGATGCACCATCAGCAGATAGGGCGTGCCCATCACGATGGCCAAATGCGCGAAGCTTTCATCGCCATGCCAGGCGATGCGCTCGCGATACAGCGTGTGGCCCACGGCGACGGAGCTGATCACGCTGAACAGCAGCGTCTGCCCATCGGGCCGCGCGGTCGCGACCATGCCGGTGCCCAGCGTCGCTCCCGCGCCGGGGCGGTTTTCCACCACCACCGGCGTGCCCAGCTGGCGGCCCATTTCATCGGCCAGAATGCGGGCGATAATGTCGGTGGAACCGCCGGTGCCGAAAGGCACGATCAGCCGGACCGGCCCGCCTTGCGCGCGCACCACGAAGGGTGCTGCGAGTGCGGCGGACAGCGTGCGGCGGAACATGCGGCTACCTCCGGCGAAGCTTGAACAGGGCCTGTTCGCCGAACAGATTGGCCAGCCGCGCCGAACGGCGCCAGGGGGATTTCAGCCCCTGGTCATCGGCGGCCAGCCATTCCTCGACCTCGTAGCCATCCTTGTCGCACAGGTCGAAGAAGTCGCGGATGGTGCAGGGGTGGATGTTGGGGGTTTCGTACCAGCCGCGATGCCAGGTCTCGGTCATCGGCATGCGGCCGGTCCAGGCCAGCTGCCAGCGCACCGCCCAATGTCCGAAATTCGGGAAGGATACGATGGCGTGCCGGCCGATGCGCAGCATCTGCCGCAGCACCTCGCGCGGGCGTTCGACGGCCTGCAAGGTGCGTGAGAGGATGACGAAATCGAAGGCGCCATCGGGGTAGAAGGCCAGGTCGTTATCGGCATCGCCATGGATCACGGCCAGGCCCGCGGCGACGGCGCGCGTGGCTTCGGCCATGTCGATCTCGATGCCGCGGGCATCCGCACCCTTGGTGGTGGTCAGGTGCTCGATCAGCGCGCCATCGCCGCAGCCGATATCCAGCACGCGCGCGCCGGGTGTGACCATGTCGCCGATCAGGCGCAGGTCCACGCGCATGTTTTTCGCGACGTACTGGATGGGCGTGTCGGGCATGCGGCTACACCGTAAAGTATTTTGCTCGCGGGTGATGCAGCACGATCGCGCTGGTGCTCTGCTCCGGGTGCAGCTGCCATTCGTCGCTGATGTCCACGCCGATGCGCTCCGCGCCCAGCAGCTTCAGCAGCGGCGCCTGGTCTTCCAGCTTGGGGCAAGCGGGATAACCAAAGGAATAGCGCCCACCGCGATATTCCTGTTGCAGCAGCTTTTCCATGTCCGGCGCGTCCTCGGCCGCGAAGCCCAGTTCGGCGCGGATGCGCTTATGCGTGTATTCGGCCAATGCCTCAGCCATCTCCACGCCCAGGCCGTGCAGATACAGGTAGTCCTGGTAGCGGTTCTCCTCGAACCACTCGCGCGCCACGTCGGACGCCTTCTGGCCCACCGTCACCACCTGCAGGCCGATCACGTCGCGTTCGGCATCATCAATGTCGCGGATGAAATCGGCGATGCAGTCGCCGTCTTCCTTGGGCTGGCGCGGCATGGTGAAGCGTGTGGCTTCCGTGGTGCCGTCCTGTTCGAACAGGATCAGGTCATTGCCCTGCGCCGCGCATTTCCAATAGCCGTAGATCGCCTGCGGCTTCAGGATGTCCTGCTCCTGCGTGATGGTCAGCATGCGCTTGAGCACGGGGCGCAGCTCCTGCTTCGCCCAGCCCAGGAAATCCTCCAGGGAGCGACCGGCTTTCCGGAAGCCCCATTGGAACTGGTACAGGCTGCGCTCGTTGATGAAGGGGACCAGCGCCTTGGGGTCTGTCTCGATCACCCGCGGGCCCCAGAAGGGC